>JAGVPR010000065.1 GCA_020052115.1 Candidatus Eiseniibacteriota bacterium | reverse complement strand
GTGAGCCGGCGGAGACAAGCAGGAACATGATCGGTAGCTGGATGAGGTAGTAGATTCCGGCAACCGGCGGCCGGCGCGAGTGGAAGAACTTGTCGGAGAGGATGCCGATCGAGAAGCCGCCGATGATCCCGCCGGCGGTGAGGCCCCACGAGGCGATGTTGAACACCGAGGCGCCCGTCTCGACGTGGTGCACTTCCTTGAGGAACCGGTCCCACCAGTTGACGACCGAGTAACGGAGAAACCCGGTGCACAGCTCGGCGAGGGCAAGGGTCATGATGACGCGGTTCTTGAGGATGCGCGAGAGGACCCAGGCCGGCGTGATGGGCACGTCGCGGTCGTGGTCGTCGGCCGTGGCATCGCCGGTGTGGAAGTTCGGATGGCCGGCATCGCTCGGGCGATTCCTGAGGCAGAAGAGATCAATGATCGCCCAGAAGGTGATGAGCACGGCCGGCGCCAGGAAGACGAACTGGAGCGCGAAGTCCTTCGCGATCGCGCCGCCGCCGTAGAAGCCGATGAGGTAGCCGCTTGAGATCAGCACCCCGAAGACGCCCTGAAAGATGCCCCGCTCGCGCACATGGAACCACGGAGCGTTCACCTTGACGATGGCCAGCGCGCAGAAGCTCTGGAAGTACATGTTGATCGCGTGGAGCACCGTGAGCCAGAGGACGAGATGCTCATCCCCCCCCAGGGCGATCCGGAGTCCGAGGATCAGGTTGAGGCAGGCTGCGCCGAAGGCGCCGATCAGCATGCTCTTTCGCCCACCGAGACGATCGGAGAGCGGACCGTTGAAGACGGTCGCGAGGCCGTAGGTGAGGAGCCCGATCCCCATCACGTCGCCGTAGGCCGCCTTGGAGAGGTGAAAGCGCTCCATGACGGGGTTCTTGGCGACGTTGACGCTGTATCGCCCCATATACACGAAGGCGTACGTGACCCCGAGCGGAAGCCAGTTCAGCGCCCGCCGCCACTGGAAAGCCCGAGTATGTCGAACGGATGAGGCCAAGGCAGTCTCCCTGTGGCTGGTATCGGAGGAACAGCCCCGAGGACTTGAGCCGACGCTCCAAGCTGCCGGTCGAGAAGATTGTCCGGCGCGTCCACGACAATAGCTTCCGCGGCCCGCTCGCGTCAAAGAAACACGCGGGCACCGGCCCTCTTGCCCTCAAGTTTCCCCCCGCGGGCGCCGATACGACGATTGACGTCTACCACCCCACCATTGTCATCGCTCAGGAGGCAGAATATGTTCCGCAGTCCCACGAATGATCGGGATCGCGACTCGGCCCCCGCCGAGGAGCCCCGCCCGAGCAAGAACCGCGGCACGCTGGAGTCGGCGACGCACATCGCGCAGGGCGCGCGCCTCCAGGGCGAGTTGAAGGTCAACGGAAATCTCCAGATCTTCGGGAGCATTGACGGCATCGTGAATGCCGTCGGCGACATCGAGGTGGGCTGCGAAGGAAGCCTCAAGGCCGATCTCTCAGGGCGCAACATCACCGTGGCCGGCACGGTGAAGGGGAAGATCTACGGCCAGGAGCGAGTCCTGCTCGTGCAAGGGGCGCACGTCGAGGGGGACATCCACGCGCAGAGCCTGAAGATCGAAGACGGCGTCTTCTTCCAGGGCAACTGTGTCATGGGCGAGAGTGCGCGCACGGCGCAGCCCGGGAAGGTCATCGAACTGCACCCGTCGAACGAGAAGAGCCTCGCTGTGGCCAAGGGCTGACGCGCCCTCCGGGCCGGGGCGCGTGAGCATTGCCGCCGCCCCGGTCCGGCCCTGGCTCCTCGGCGTCCCACCCCGCGGCTCGCGGTTATGGAGACGCGCGCGTCGAAGCGGAGGAAGAGACGGGGCCCCTGACTAATCCCGACCGATCCTCCGCCCCTTCCAGCGCGGCCCGCCGAAGAAGAGCCTCTCCGCGGCCGCGCGGAGAGCGATGAGGCCGTAAACGAAACCGGCCAGCGGATAGCCCCAAGAAAAACCGAAGGGCACTCCCAGGAAGTCCACCCACTCCTCGTACACTCGCTTCATTCCGATATAGCTGGCCGCGGCGATCGCGCAAGCGACTCCGTGGGACTGGGGCAGCGGCCCGCTGATGGGCGGCAGCCCGAGGATCGGTGTGATGATGCCGAGGCCGAGGAGCGTGGCGAAGGGGAGAACGGTCACGACCCACGAGCCGATCACCGCGGCCAAGAGGATCGGCGTCGAGTCGAACATCCCCTCGTGCGCGTGCTTGCCGAGCCCCTCGGCGATCTGCCCGAGGGAAGAATACATCCGGGTTGTGAGAAGGCTGCGCGTGTACGAGATGCTGATCCGCTCGCCGCTCCGCTTGATCCGGCGGGCGATCGCGATGTCTTCAGCCACCCGCCCGCGCACCGGCTCGAGCCCCCCGGTCCGCTCGAGAAGCTCGCGCCGCACGAGCAGGAATCCGCCGGACGCCGCGGCGACGCGCGACCGCGGGTCGCGTACGCGGTCCGGCGGGAAGCGGTTCGAGACGACGAGAAGGAACGCCGGCATGAGGAGCCGTTCCCAGAAGCTCTCGCAAACGAAACGCGGCACCACCGAGACGAGCGCCGCGCCCGACTTCTGCGCGTGCTCGGTTGCGCGGGCGAGAGAGGCCGGGTGGTGTATCACGTCGGCGTCGGTGAAGAGCACCCAGGGTTCCGTGCACTCGCGAAGGCCGCACTCGAGCGCCCATGTCTTGCCGCCCCATCCGGCCTTCCGCTCGCCGGCCGCGATGCACTGGAAGCGGTCCCAGCGTTCGGAGTACCTCTCGGCGATCGCGGCCGTGCCGTCGGTCGAGCCGTCGTCCACGACGATGACGCGGTAGGCGGGGTAGTCGAGGGCTGCGAGCGAGGCGAGGGCTCCCTCGAGATGGTCTTCCTCGTCGCGGGCCGGCACGATGATCGCGACCGGCGGGTACGAGACGTTCTCCGCGGTCGAAGCGTCGACCTGCCCCGGCTCCTCGCGCACCCCGGCGCCGTCCTCCGGCTCGAGCCGGTAGAGGTTGACGCTCGTCCAGCGGCGCCGCAACGCGAAGCCGATGGCGGTCATCGAGGCGAAAAGGAGCAGCGCGAGCAGAGCGGTCGTCATGCGCGGCGGCCCGCGGGCTGGCTGTGTCTCATGCGTGGTCCGTCGGCCGGCATCAGAAGTCGGGCGCGATCGTGAAGAAATGCTGCGCCTTGCCCAGGTTCTCGCGGAGATCGGTCGGCTGGCCGATGTCGTAGCGCAGAACGAGCCCGCCGAGCCCGAGGTGCACGCCGATCCCGTAAGCCGCGCGCGCCGCCTGAAGCCGGTACCCGCCGGTCGCATCGGCGAACCGGAACGACTCCGCATCCTCCCATGCCCCCGCGACATCCACGAAGGGCACGATGTAGAGGAAGCTCATCCGGGGCAACACGGAGAACCTGAACTCGAGATTGGTGAACACCGCGCTCGTTCCTGAAATGTCACCGTACTCGGCTCCCCGGAAGGTGAAGGCGCCGCCCAGGCGGAAGATCCGCGCATCCGGCCCGAAGCTGGTTCCGGCGGCGACGCGGCCCGCGAAGCACGACAGACGTCCCGCGTACGCGTATCCGCGCAGATCGCCCAGCACGAGGCTCGACTGTAAATCGCCGAACGTGGTCTCCAGATCGAGGCGCACCCGGCGTCCTGCAAGCGGCCCTGTTCCCCCGAAGACGGAGTTGTCGTACACGATCGCGACAGACGGCGCGGCGTAGAAGAGCGTCCCGCGATTCGAGACGTTCACCGAGTCGGCCTCGAACGACTGGGTGACGACGCGGTCCTCCACGGCAGCCCCTTCCAGGGCGCCTTCCACACGCAGGAACCGGCTTTGCGGAAGCGATCCGATGACCGCCACGCCGCGGAATATCTGGCTGCGAAACCCGATCTCGTCACTGGCCGTGAAGAAGCCGAAGTCGTTCCGGAACTGATAGCCCTCGATGCCGTACTGGAAGCGGTGTCCGAGGTTGAGGTAGGCCGCGGAGATGTCGCTCTCCGTGAGACTGCCGTACACGTCGGCCGAAAGGAGGAGGTTGCGATCGCCGAAGACATCGGAGAACCAGAACTGCGTTTGGCCGGCGAAGCCGACGTTGCTTCCGAACCCCACGGCGCCCGCGAGCATGTTGAGTCCGAGCCGGCGGCTGGCGTCACGGACGTTGTAGCTCGCGTCCGGCGGGATCTCCGCGAAGCCCGGCGCCGACTTCGCCTCGGTCCGCCCGCTCGCCGGCCCCACATCCGTCGCTGGCGTGCTGTTCGCGATGAGTTGATCCACATCGTCCACGACGTAGATATCCCATCCTCCCTGATCGAACGCGGTGAAGGCGAGCGAACCGCTCTTCGACCACGAGAGGCAAGGCGAGAGATCCGTGATCCCCACCGCGCCGCCGACGAGGTCGGTCAGCCGCCGCCTCTCGCCCCCCTCGGCGGGCACGACGTACAGGTTGTAGCGGCCGTCGCGGCTCGAGGTGAACGCGATGAGGCGGCCGTCGGGCGACCAGGCGGGCGAGATATCGTCGCCCGGGCCATCCGTGAGGACGCGGACGTCGCCCGTGCCGAGATCGTAGAGCGCGATGCGCAAGGAGGCGTGAGCGAGGGCCGCGAGGCTGTCCGGAGCGCTTCTGTCCGTCGCGAACGCCAGCGTGCGGCCGTCGGGCGACCACGACGGGTGGAGCGCGGCGTATCGGTCGCTCGTCAACCGGCGCACGTCCTTTCCGTCGCTATCAACGACATAGAGGTCCGACCATCCGCCGCTGAGGCCCACGAGCGCGATCTGCGAGCCGTCGGGCGACCACGTGGGGCTTGCGAGTCCCTCGGCTTTCACGTGGATCGTCCGGTGCACGTCGCCGTTCGCCGCGTCCAGGATCCGGACAACGTCCTTGCCGTCGGCCGTGGCGATGACGGCGAGCCACCTCCCGTCGGGCGAAAACGACGCGGCCGAGTCGAGGAATCTGAGCGACTCGAACGAGGCGCTGCGCCCGCCTCTGAAGATTCGCTTCCGGTGGCGGCCCGCGATGTCGGTGACGACCAGATCTATGAACAGATCGTCGTTCGTGAAGAAGGCCACCTTCGAGCCGTCCGGCGCGAGAGCCGGCGCGATGTGGAAGTCCTCCATGTAGCGCTCGTGCGACGTGAGGGCGCGACCGACGTCCGGCGCGCCGGTTCCGCGCTCGATGTCGAGACGATTCCTTTCGTAGGCGTGCCACGCGCGAGAGACGCTGTCGGCGGCGACTCCGGCGGCGGAGGCGAGCACGGAATCCGCGGGCGAGCCTTGGCTGATACGCAGCATCGCCGTGCCCGCGGCCTCGCGGCCGTAAGTGTCGGAGACGAAGCCCCAGACCGCTTGTCCCATGCGGTAGACGCGGATGTCGCCGACGCCTGCGAGCTGGCGCAGTGTCGGGAGCTTCTTGTGGCGCAGCGCGTCGCGGACCCACATGTCGGTGAAGGGATCGTGGCCGACCGATATGAACTCGGCCATCCCCTCGATCGCCCAGAGCGGCGGTCCGGAGCGAACGCCGAAGATCCCGCCCGCGAGCAGATCGAACTGGAAGGCGTGCGTCATCTCATGCGTCATCACGTGGGCGAGCTGTGCGGTGGAGCCCGTGAAGGGAAGGATGACGCGGTTGCGAAACGACTCGGTGACGCCACCCGTGCCTTCGCCGATGAGCCCCGAAACGGCGTTCGTCTGCCGGAAGTGGTTCGGCGAGGCGTAGAGGAGGATGGGCACGGGATCCGAGACATCATGCCCGATGAGATCGGAGATGCCGGCGTAGCCCGCTTCGATGATCCGAGCGGCGTCGTGCGCCGTTTCGTCGGAGATGCCGTAATGGTAGAGGCGAGTGTGCTCGGTCTTCAGCGCCTTCCATTGAAAGGTCTCGTACTGGACCTTGTTCTGGCCGAACTGCGCTCGCGCCTGACGCGGCCCCGAAATGGAGGCCAGGATCACGGCCGCCGCCAACGCAGCGAGCGTCCGCCACCGAGGCTTCATCGCGATCTCTCCGTGGTGCTCCAGGTCAGCCCTTACCCCGTCCACCCCACCCGCCGAAGATCTTACCAATGAGCGATCGCAATGCCGGCTTGGCCGGCGGTTTTTCCGCGGATCGCGCCGCGGGCGGCGCCGGCCGCGAATTCTGGGGCTGACGAGGGTTCGACGACGGCGCTCGCCGCCCGGCCCCTTCG
>JAGVPR010000280.1 GCA_020052115.1 Candidatus Eiseniibacteriota bacterium | reverse complement strand
CTCGATGGCGCCCGGACCTCCGACGGCCACCGCGAGCCCGCTCTGGACGCGCACGAGTGCGAGGTCCGGCGACGGCGCGGCATCGAACGCGCCCGAGCGCATCTCCTCGACGAGCGCCAGTCGCAGATCTCCCGCAGCCTGTATGCGAGGAACCTCGGAGACGAGGGAGACCAGGATCACGCCGGTGAGAAGGAGGAGAGCGATACCGCCGGGCAGAATGCCGCCGCGCTTCATGGAGAAGCCCCTTTCCCTTGGTCCGGGCCCGTGATCTGGGCCGCACGATGCTGTCGGGACGGACAATCGCAGTGATTATAACATAAAGCGGCCCAACGAACAACGGGCGATTCGGGGGGCAGCCCCCGCGCTGTGCGCCCGTCCTGCGGCCCCTTGAAAGCCCTCGGGCCCCCCGGCCTTTCGGCCGGAGGGCCCGTTGGTTCGAGCGGAGTTACGACGGGACTACTTCAGCATCATCATCTTCCGGGTCACGACACCCTTGACGGTCTCGAGCCGGTAGAGATAGACGCCGCTGCTCAGCGACCCGCCGGCCTGGTTCTTCCCGTCCCAGACCACTTCGTCGTAGCCCGCCGGCTTGGCGCCGTCAACGAGCGTGCGAACGAGCTGGCCCTGGAGGTTGAAGATCGCCAGGCGCACGTGGCCGGAGGCCGGCACGCCGTAGCGGATCTTCGTCACCGGGTTGAACGGGTTCGGCGAGTTCTGGAGCAGATCCGCCGTGGCCGGGACCACCTTGACATCCGGAGCGTCAACCAGGAGAGCGGTGACGTTCGTCACGAGGATGTCATCGATGTACCAGCCCGGGTAAACCACGGAACCGTCGGATCCGAAGTCGAACCTCAGGAGAGCCGATGTCCCGCCGGCGCTTCCGTAGGCGCCGAGGTTGAAGGAGGCCAGCACCCATCCGCCGCTGGAGGCCGAGTAGCAGCGCTCACCGGGGATGGCTGCGTTTGCCGTTGATGCGGCGTCCTCCGGGTACGGCGTGACCGGGTCAATGATCGTCCACGTCGTACCGCCGTTCGTGGAGATCTTGACGTTCCCGCCGTCCCAATAGGACTCCATGTTGTACCAGTGCCAGAACTCCATCATGGAGTTCGTGTGCAGCGTCAGCGCGATCGTCTGCAGACGGCCGATCGCGTTGTTCGGGTAGTTGCCGGCCAGGGTCGTGCCCCAGCACTTGAGACCGCCGTGAGCCCCACCCGGGCCAGCGCCGCTCGGCGTGCCCCATTCCCAAACTGTGCCCTGGGTCTGGGTGTAGCCGCCGTTGGTCGCCTCGAAGTTCTCGGCGTAGCCGCCGAGGGTCACGAGGTTTGACGGATCGCTGACGTTCGGCACCTCGTCGTATGCCCTGACGTAGTACCGAAGCGTTCCGGCACCAGGAGCCACGTCGGTGTAGTACTGCTGGCCGGCCGGCGCCGTCGCGACCTGCACGTCATTTCTGAAGATCTGGATACCGGCCAGATCGTCAATCGGCGTGCCGTCCGCGTTGGTCGTCGGATCGGTCCAGGTCATGTACACGTTGCTGCCGGCGTAGTTGGCGACCAGGTTCGAAGGCGGCGCGGGCGCCAGAACATCCTGAGGCACCGCGTCGTCCTCGTTCGAAGGACCGCTTTCCTCGTCACCCGGATAGACGGCCGTCGCGACGTAGAAGTACTGAACTCCGTTCGTCACGTCCAGATCGTCAAACGTGGTGACGTTGCCGAGATCCGCGATCCGGTGGGCCAGATCACGCGGCACGCCCGCAGTGGGCGACCGGTAGAGCCGGTAACCAAGCGGATCGAGGAGCGGCTGGCTGTTCGGATCGTAGAGCAGCGAGAAGTACGGCCCCTTCGCCGTCGCGTTCTCGTGCTGATCGAACCGATACGGCGCGGCCGCCTTCAGGGAGTTCGTCCGGGTGACGTCGTAGGGCTTCGAGTCGTACGGCTTGAGGTCGAACGTCGGCATATTCGACGTGGCGACCGGAGCCTGCGCCTCGATGACGGTCTTCGACGGCCCGAACAACGTGCACCGCACCATGAACTCGGAGTTCGGGAAGTACGTATGGAGCTCGCTCTGGTCCCACCCGGTGGTGAGGACCAGCCACGAGCGATCCTCGAACGACCCGTTCGTGTCCAAGCCCACGTAGCAGGTCGGGCCCGGGCTGGCGCCCGTGATCCAGATCACCGCGACGTAGAGGTCGCCGTCGTTGAACGAGAGGTTCAACGCGGTGAGATCAACCTCCACCCACGTGTTCCCGATCTCGGCGTTGGTCTGGACCTCAGCGAGCATCGTTCCGCCGACGCCGCCAGGACCGTCGTCGTCATAGACGCGGACGAGGTACGGAGTCGTCGGAGCGCTGTAGTCGTAAATGTAGACCCGCACCTTGCCCAAAGTCGCCGGATAGCCGAGCGGCGTCATACGGACCGCTATGCCATTTCCGGCCGCGTTGAGCGCGAGCGCGTTTTCAGCCGAATCGTCGTCGTAGCTGATCTCGTACTCCGGAAGCGTGCCAGGCGCCATCCATGCGAGCGGCACATGGCCGTCGAAGTTCGAGAAGGCTGTGAGGTTGTTCGGCGGAAGCGGACCGACGGGCGCGTTCGCGATGTTCGACGGGTCGCTGGTGAGGCCACCCGTGTCCACCGCGCGGACGCGATAACTCCACATGCCGTCCCCCGGAGCATCGGTGTAGCTCGAGGCGAGAAGGCCCGTGGCGATCTCCGTCCACACGCCGCCGTTGGGCAGACGATCCACAGAATACGACGCGAAGTCGTAGTCGGCGTTGTCGTCCCAGTCGAGGTTGACGTCGTCACCGACGACGGTGGCGACGAGATTTGTCGGCGCCGCCGGCATCAGGTTGACCGGGATCCCGTCGTCCTCGTTGGACGGTCCGCTTTCCTCGGTCGGGTAAACCGCAGTGACGACGTAGAAGTACTGCATGCCGTTGGTCACAGCCCAGTCGTCGTACGAAGTCACGACGCCCAGATCCGCGATCATGTGGCCCGGATCCGTCGGCACGCCCGCCGTGAGCGAGCGATAGAGCCGGTATCCGGTTGGGTCCGTCATGATCTCGTTCGGATCCCAACCCAGCGTGTAGTACTCGCCCGGCTCGGTCGAGTTCACGTACTCGTCGTACCGGTACGGGGAGGACACACGGAGGTTGGCGGTTTCAGAGATCGGAGACGCCGGACCCTCGGGCTTGACGTCGTACAGCGGCATGTTCGCCCGAGCGATCGGAGCCTGCGTTTCGATCGCAGCCTTCGACGGCCCGAACAGCGTGCACCGCACCATGAACTCGGAGTTCGGGAAGTACGTGTGCAGCTCGTCCTGGCTCCAGGTAGCACCGCTGTCGAGCACGAGCCAGGAGCGATCCTCGAACGACCCGTTGGTATCCAAGCCCACGAAGTTGGTCGGACCCGGGCTGGCGCCCGTGATCCAGATCACCGCAACGTAGAGGTCGCCGTCGTTGAACGTCAGGTTCAACGCGGTGAAATCGACCTCCACCCACGAGTTCCCGATTTCGGCGTTGGTCTGGACTTCAGCGAGCATCGTCCCGCCGACGCCGCCAGGACCGTCGTCGTCATAGACGCGGACGAGGTACGGAGTCGTCGGAGCGCTGTAGTCGTAGATGTAGACCCGCACCTTGCCCAGAGCCGCCGGATAGCCGAGCGGTGTCATGCGCACCGCTATGCCATTGCCGGCCGCGTTGAGCGCGAGCGCGTCTTCAGCCGAATCGTCGTCGTAGCTGATTTCGTACTCGGGCAGCGTCCCGGGCG
Source organism: Candidatus Eiseniibacteriota bacterium (assembly GCA_020052115.1). Lineage (GTDB taxonomy): Bacteria > Eisenbacteria > RBG-16-71-46 > JAGVPR01 > JAGVPR01 > JAGVPR01. Next base: position 10,187 of record JAGVPR010000280.1, on the reverse strand, counting down.
ACATCCACGTCAGAGGAACGTGGCCGTCGAAGCCGGAGCGAGCCACGAGGTTGTTCGGCGGAAGGGCGCCGACCAGCGCCGTGACGGCCGCGGTCGGTTCGCTCGAGAGGCCTCCATCGTCCATGGCCCGGACGCGGTACTTCCAGATGCCCGTGCCCGGATTGTCCACGAAGCTGGAGGACGTGAGACCCGAGGCGATCTCGCCCCAGACTCCGCCGTTGGGCAGACGATCGAGCGAATACGACGCGAAATCGTAGTCGCCGTTGTCGGCCCAGTCGAGGTTAACGTCGAGGCCGACCACGTTGGCGACAAGCCCCGTCGGCATCGCAGGCGGCAGGTTCACAGGAGTGCCCGCTGCCTCGTTGGAGCCGCCGCTCGGACCGCCTTCGTAGTCGCACACCGCGACGTAGTGGTACGTCGTGCCGTTGACCAGGCCGTTTCCGCCCGGACCCCAGTCGTCAAGAGCCGTCACGTTCGGCGCCACCTGAGCGATCTTGTGGCCGGCGTCGATGGCAACCGGCGTCGTGAGCGACCGGTAGAGGTAGTAGAACATCCGATCGAACGTCTGCACGGCGACCCAGTGACCCAGGTAGTAGTAGCCCGGGGCCACGCGGGAATACTGCACGACGGGCTTTCCGCGCCCCTCGTACCGCTGGGTGCCGTGCGTCTGATGCGGCCGCGGCGAGGCGGCGAACGCCGCATCGTTGCCGGCCACCGCGTTGCCGCCCTGTCCGTGCGGCATCTTCCACTTCACGATGTAGTTCAGACCGGAGAACCAGTTGAGGATGTTGGCGACGAGCAGGTTCTTCTCGTCGGCCGTGCCGATCTGCTCGACCGGGCAGCCCAGCATGACGGTCTTGAACGTGCCGCCGTCGGTCTGGATGCCGGCCATCTCGTGCGTTGCCGCACCGTCGTTCCACGCGAAGATGCCGGAGGCCGAGCCGGTCGCGGGCTGGTACATATCCGGATAGCTCTCGGCGCTGACCCAGTTGATGGGCCAGTCACCCGAGCCGCCGATCGGACCACCCTGGCCGCTCAGCACCCAGCTGTTTGTGGGAACGATCCAGCCGCTGAAGTTCGCGGCCGGATACGTCACCTGCATGTAATTGTCGAACAGGTCGCTCGGGATCTGCACCTGGTTCGTGGCATCGGCGATGCAATCCCAGCCGATCCAGAAGCCCGAGAGCACCAGGTTCTTGCCGCCGAGCTGCAGCCACTGAACGAGAGTTGCCTCCTCGGCCAGAGACAGCGTTGCGTGCGTGTTCGCCGTTCCGCCCGACACGCCCGTGATCCAGAAGATCACGTTGAACGGCTGCAGGTCGCTGAGCGCCGGCTCGCCCTGCACGTCGTGATCCCAAACCGTGTACGAGGTGCCGTACTCGGTGAAGGCCGTCGTGTAGACCGAATCGTAGTACTCAGGAGCGACCGAGCCGTCCGTCTGGTCGGAAACGAGCAGCACGTTCAACGTCTGCTGACCGGTTCCCGAGCCCGGATGCTGCCAGGAGAGCGGCACATGCCCGTCGTTGCCGCTCTGAGCCTGGAGGTTCTCCGGAGGCAGGAAGCCGTAGAGCAGCGATGCCATGTTGCTCGGACCGCTCTCAGCGCCGCCGAGGTCGTACGCCGTCACCCTGTAACGGTAGACGCCGTCGCCGCCCAGCGGATCGGAGAACGTGGAGGCCGCCGTGGACCCAAGGAGGTAGAAGGGCTCGTAGTTGAAGCTCTTGTACACCTTGTAGCCCGCGAAGTCGTAGTCCGTGTTGTCATCCCAGTCGAGGAGTGCATCCGCACCGTTCGCGACCACGGTGAGGTTCTGCGGGACCGCCGGCGGGTTGTTCAACGGGGTCGCGTTCGCCTCGTTGGAGAAGCTGCTCTCCCCGAATCCGCCGTAGTCGCCCGTCACGACGTAGAAGTACGGCGTGCCGTTGGTCACGTTGGTGTCGTCGTACAGGTTGGCCGCCTGCAGCGTGCTGATCTTCGTGTACGGCCCGCCCGAGTTGGGGGCGCGGTAGACCCAGTACCCGTTGACATTCGTCTGCTGCGGGTAGTAGGGCGCTCCGTACGGCGGGATCAGTACGTTCTTGGCCATCTCCTGCTGCAACTGGTCCGGGCTCATCCGATCCGTCTGGCCGTAGATGATCGACCGCTCGAGCGGCAGAGCATTCCAGGCCAGAGGAACGTGGTTCTCCAGGCCGCCGGTCGCCGTCAGGTTCTCAGGCGCGAGCTTGACAACGTCCGGCTTGACGCGGACATCGTCAATGGACCAGCCCGAGTACTCGACGGAGCTGTCGGACCCGAAGTGCCACCGGATCATGATCGGACTGCCCACGAAGGCCGTCAGATCCACCTGGATGAGTTCCCAGGCGTTTCCGATGTGTCCCGAGAAGCACGGCTCGTTCGGGATGCCGGCGTTGCCGCTGTAAGCCGCATCCTCGGGGTAGCCGCCGATCGGCGTTACGAGCTGCCACGTGCCGCCGCCGTCCGTCGAGACCTTGATGTTGCCGCCGTCGTAGTACGCTTCCGTGTCGTACCAGGAGCGGAACTCGAGGACCGCGTACGGCCAGCCGGACAGGTCAATCGCCGGCGAATCGAGAGTGTAGTTGCAGCTGACCGGGTAGTTGCCGGTGAGGATCGTGCCCCAGACGTTGACGCCGGAGTAAGCCCCCGTCGGCATCGTCGTGGAGACGCCCCATTCCCAGCCGCCCGTCAAGGTCGTGAAGGCGCCGTTGTCAGCCTCGAAGTCCTCGAAGAACTCGTTGGAGCCAGGGTCGAGAACGAAGTTCACGCCCGTGAGGCTCCCGCCGTTCGGGAGGTTCAGGCTGGCGCTCTCGTTGGTATAGCCGTCCTTGCTGGCCACCACGAGGAGGTCGCCGGGCTGCACGCCCGTCAACTGGTACACGCCGTCCGAGCCGGTGACGTCGGAGAGACCCTGGGCGCCGATGGACACCGTGATGCCCGTGGCGTCCGGGTTGTCGCTCAGCGTCGCGACGCCGGAAACGGTACCCGGGGCGATCGGATCGAACACGAAGTCAACGCCCGTGACGACCGTCGTTCCCACCGGAACCGGCGTGGTCTGCGAGTACGGGAAGTACCCCGCCTTGCTCGCGGTCACGTTGTAGTTGCCGGAGTAGAGGCCCGTGAAGGAGTAGTTGCCGTCCGGGCCCGTCACGATCGTCTGATTGGCGAGTCCGGTCAGATGGACCGTCACGCCGCTCTCGTTTGCCGTGTCGGTCAGGTCCACGTGCCCGGAGACGCCGCCAGTAGGAGCCGATTCGGCGGCCGAAAGGTAGGCAGCCGTGTTCTCCAGCATGGCGTTCCGCGTCGCCTGGTCCGCGAGCTGAACGAAGTTGAAGCACCAGAAGACGATCTGGGCGCTCACCGGGTTCGGGGTGTCGTCGTAGACGAGCACGCCTGCGTCGTTCGGATAGCTGACCGTCCCGTAGACACGGTAGGCCGGCGCCGTCGGCGTATTGGCGTCCTCGCTCCCGTAAGCGGTGTACGTCACTGGTATGGACGCCGGGAGCTGGTTCGGCGTCGTGTAGATCGGGTGCAGCAACCGGTCCGCACCGATGCCCAGCGCGCCGGCGTTGTCGGAATTCCAGTCGCCGGCATGGAGGACGTTGGCCGCGAACGTCGGGTAACCCGGATAGGAGATCGCGTCGTAGCCGACCTCGCCGCCCTCGACGAGGATCTTCCCGCCCGCGAGAGAGAATGCTTCGAGATCCGCACGGTAAGTCGCGTTCGACAACGGTGCGGCGTCTATGCCGGAGCTGGAGACGATGAAGTCGTACCCGCCCCACATGCCCGGGTCGTAAGCCGTCGAGCTGGCCGTGTCCACGAGGTAGCCGAGGTCGGTCAGGTGCTGGGCGATCGCCGCCGCAGACTCGCCGATCTTCGACAGATCGCGTTCGGGCTCGGGGCCCTTCGGCTCATCGTTCGTCTTGAGGCCGTCGTCGTCGTTGATGACGAGCACAACGCCCAAGGCGTCAATCATGTTGAAGTCGTAGTAGCCCGAAACCGGGCTGTAGGTCTGGTTGGACTGCGAAGAAGCGTCGGTGGCCAGGACCCTGTACTGGACATAGTCACCGACGACCATTTCCGCAGGAGTCGTGTTGAACTCGCCCGTGAAGACATCCGTCACACCCACGCGCGTGAGCGTGAACGACGTCATCGGAATCCCGTTCTTCTGCCATTCCACCAGGACGCTCGCGACGCCGAGGTTGTCCGTGACCGTCGCGCGCACCGTGGCCGGCCAACGCATGATCGTCTGGTCGCCCAGCTCGGAATGCACGATGACGGGCGGGACGGCGTCCGCGCCGACGTTGAAGGAGTGGAAGTTCGCCGGCGCTCCAGTCGGATGGGTGGCCGTGCCGCCCTGCGTGTCGGAGGCCGTGATGTAGTAGTTGACCGCCCCGTTCGGCTGGCCGGGGATGGAAGCCGAGTACTCGTTCGGATTGCCCGTCGCGGCCAAGGCCACCTGGTTCGGGAAGCCCGCACCGGTGCCCCAGTACACGAACAGGCTGCTCATGTTGAGCGGCTGGACCGAGGTGATGACGGCCGTCACGACGTACGGCCCGATCGTGTCCTCGGTGTCGCCCAGCGGGGTGTGGAGGATGTTCGGGACGAACTCCTCCGCGTTCAGCATGCCCCACTGGTCGAAGATCGTCACCAGCTGGCCCACGTGCACGCCGCCGAACATGTCCATGTCGGACTGGATGACGAAGTTCGCGGCGTCTTCCATCGTGGCGCTGGGGCCCTGGGCGAACTGATGGTCGAGCATCAGGGCGTCCATGACCGACCGGCCGACGGCCTGCATGCACGAATACGTCGCCGAGCACCAAAGCGTGCCACCGATATAGATGTCGCCCGTCGCGTTCTCCGGATAATGGAGGCTCGTGTCAACCAGCTGACGGCCCGCCCAGAATTCGTTGTGGCCGTCCCAGTTGAACACGAAAGGCGGGCTGTTCTGGTAGCTGGGATAGCGCGAGTAGGAGTAGGAGCCGGCGACGTAATCGCCGTAGCCTTCGCCCATCGCGCCCATCTGCCCGCCGCCCCACGAGGGGTTGATGTCGTACGTGATCGCGTGGCCGTACTCGTGAAGGACAACGTCCGCATCCTCTGCGTCGTCCACACCGCCGTCACCGTAGGCGATGCGGTGCGTCGAGGGGATGAAGTGCGAGTTGTCCGCACCCGAGAGGCCGTGCGCGTCCATTTCCTGCGCGAGCGCGTTCGCGTTGTTGATTCCGAGGCTCTGGAACCAACGCTGGATGTTGTCAACCTGCCAGTAGCAGAGGACGTTCTCGAACTCGTCGGGATTCCGGGTCCAGATGAACGCGTTCGGATCCGCGATCGCCGGAGGGGCGATCGTGGGGCTCTCGAAGTCGATCATGCTGGCCCACGGGCCCTGGAGCCGGTACAGGCCGGCCTGCGCTGCGTTCAGATCGTGAAGCGGATAGGTGAAGTAAGCGCCCGCCGGGATGCCGGCATCGGCATCGTTGCCGTCGGGGAGGTTCGGGTTGTTCATCGTCGATTCGGGATCCGGGTCGAACGTCTTGCCGGTCCCTTCGACGTAGGTCATCTGGTCATACATCTGCACGACCTGGCCGCTCACCGCGTCAACGAAGACCTCCCAGTCGCCGAGAGGGTCCTCGGTGGCGATCGTGACGCGATAGGTGAGGTATCCCCGGCCGTCCTTCGGGAGGATCATGAGGCGATTGGTCGGATCACCGAGCAGACGGCCCTTGATGCCGACCGCCTGACTCGCCGCCTGATAAGCCTCGTCGGAGGTGATCTTCGGCTGGGTCGGGGCCGAAAGATCTGCGATGTAATCGTTGCTCACCGAGCGGATGGCCCCTTCGCGGTTCAGATTGACGACGACCTCGCTCCTGTAAACCGGAATGCCGTCGATCATCTGCTGGAATCGCACGTGGGTGCCGCTGGGAGACGGCTTCGTCGAAACGACAGCCAGGTCCGAGACCTCGCTGGCCATTCCGAAGAGGGCCGTGTTGTCGCGGAGGAATGAACGAGCCACGTCCTCGGCCGTGCCCTGATATTCCGGCGCGCTGATGTTGTACATGCGCGTGACGGCACCGGCGTTGTTGCGGACCGTGGCGAGGGGGGTCATGCCGGGCGCAGCCGCCTCCGGCAGGGGTCGGAACTTGGCTGTACCCTCCGGGGCCTTCTTGGCAAGGGCCGGAGGAACGAAAGCGAGTGTCGTGAGGAGAGCCAGGATAACCGTCCCGAGCAGCACGGCACCCTGGGGTGACCTCAACTTCCAACCCATGGTTGCACCTCCGTCGAATGGGAATTGCGGTCAGTTACGACTTGCGGTGCTGAGAGGAAGACGCGGGGACGACCACCTCCTTCGTTCGCTCGGACGGGTGCGCCGATGGGCAGCGCCGTCCAAGCGGGCTTTGGTGTGTGGATGCTGGATTCGTGACAAAGCCCCAAAAAGGAAACCTCGATGGTCTGCAAAGCGCGATGAAGGTAACATATTGATACTTCGAAGGCAAGGTGATTTTGGGGCCGAGGCGTTCTTTCCGCGCGAGAGGCCCCGCGGCTCGAAAAAGGCAGTACTCCGAATGAGGTCTACTCTGAAGTGACGGCTCTTCGCGCCGGCGCGCGCTGATACCGCGCCGGCATCATCCGGACCGTTTCGAGGAATTCCACATGTCGGATATTCCGCAGACCGGCGAGGCATTCGTGCGGCGGAGCATCCATCGTCCTCGCTCGCTGGTCCTCGCCCACGGGGACTTCTCCTATCTCATTGCGGCGTACCGCGAACACGTGAAGATCTGGAGCCCGGAACCCGATGGGCTGACCGAGATGCTGGTCCGTCAGGGCCTGGCGGCGAGCGCCTTGCATCTGACGAGCAGGCCGCGAGATGAGTCCATGGGGATCACGCTCAATCTGAAGTCGCCTCCGATCAACCTCTTCCTGGCTGGAGCCGCTTCGGATGGGAGCGTGACGGCACGGTTCTTCACGGAGGACGTGAAGACGGCCGAGGCAAGCCGCTTCTTCGTGCAGAGCTCGCGGCCGGGCCAACCTCCCGTTCTGAGCGCGATCGCGGTGAGCGGCCTCGACGTCCTCGAAATCTTCGAGCAGTACTACGAGCAATCCCAGCAACTTCCGACCCGCTTCTTCGAATTGGCCGATGACGAGTTCGCCATGGTTCAGGGTTTGCCCGGAGCCGACCCGGCCGGGATCCGTTCGCTGACGCGCGAGGAGGCGGCGCACCTGGCTGAAGACGACGGCATCGCACTCGACGAGCGGGTCTTCCGCTTCCACTGCGGCTGTAACCCCCAGAAGATCCTGACGGCGCTCAGGGGGATCTTCGCCGACGGTCCGGAGGACTTGTTCCGCGGCGATGAGGAGGTCGAGGCTTTCTGCCCGCGTTGCGGGCGGCGGTGGCGGATCCGGCGGGAGAGCTTCTAAGGCGCCTCGAGGATCCGAGTCGCGATTCGCTCCGCCGTGAAGCCGAAGCGCTCCGCGAGGTCGCCGCAGGGCGCCGATTGGCCGAACGTCTCCTGCCCGATCACGAGACCGCTCCTGCCGACGAACTTGAACCATCCGTCGCTCTTTCCGGCCTCGATGACCGCGATGCGCGTTCCCTCATCCGGCACGACCGACCGGCGGTATGGCTCGGGCTGACACTCGAAGAGCTGAGGGCACGGCATCGAGACCACGCGGACGCGCAGGGAGTGCGCCTCGAGGATCCGGCGCGCGGCGAGGACCGGAGCCACCTCGGATCCCGTTGCGATCAGAACCCAGTCCGGATGCGGTTCCGAACTACCCGCCACGGCATAGCCGCCGAGCCAGACCTGCTCCGGCGCGAAGTCCGCGTCACGATGGACGAGAGGCAGCTTCTGCCGGGTCAGGGCGAGCGCGACGGGGCCCTTCGCCTTCTGAAGCGCCCAGGCCCACGCCATCGCCGTCTCGACTCCGTCGCAGGGGCGCCAGACGGCGAGATCCGGGATCGCCCTGAGCGATGCCAGATGCTCGACCGGCTGATGCGTGGGGCCGTCCTCACCGAGAAGAACCGAGTCGTGCGTGAAGATGTAGAGGGTGCGAAGCCCCGAGAGTGCGGCAAGGCGAATGGAAGGGCGCATATAGTCGGAGAAGACGAGGAATGTGGCTCCGTACGGACGGAACGCGCCGTGGTAGGCGAGGCCGTTCATGATCGCGCCCATCGCGTGCTCGCGGACACCGAAGTGGAGGTTTCGCCCCGAGTAGTCCACCGAGCCGTCGTCCCTCCGGCAGACCCCGCCCGCCCCCTCGATCAGGGACTTCGTCGAGGGCTCGAGATCCGCGGAGCCTCCGACGAGGAAAGGCAGCGCCTTCGCAGCGGCCTGGAGCACGCGGCCGCCGAGGACCCGTGTCGCCTCTTCCTTCGGCTCGGGGAGCGATGCGAGAAGCCGGTCCGACAGGTCCTCGGGAATCGTCTGCTGCCAGTGCCGGTCCCAGAGCGCCGCCAGGTCCGGGTGGCTCCGGCGCCAGAGCGTGAGCCCGCGCTCCCACGTCTCCCTCGCTTCGGATTTCGCGGAGGCGCGGGCCGCGAGGTGAGCGCGCACCACATCGGGCACGAGGAAAGCCGGCTCCTCGGGCCATGCGAACGCCGCCTTCGTGGCGCGCGCTTCGTCCGGGCCGAGCGGCTCCCCGTGCGCGTCGCGGGTGTCCTGCTTGCGCGGGGCGCCGTATCCGATGTGCGAGCGGCAGATGACGAGCGAGGGGGCGTCCGTCTCAGCGATCGCTTGCTCCAGGGCTCCGGCCACCGATTCCGCATCGTGGGCGTCCGCGCGGCCGACACGCCATCCGTATGCCTCGAAGCGGCTCCCCACATCCTCGGTGAAGGTGAGCGAGGTGCTGCCCTCGATCGTGATGCAGTTGTCGTCGTAGAGGACGATCAGGTTGCCGAGCTTCCAGTAGCCCGCGAGGGAGGCCGCTTCCGACTGCACGCCCTCCATGAGATCGCCGTCGCCGGCGAGCGCGAACACGCGATGCGTGACGGGGGAGAAGTCATCGCGGTTCATCCGGGCGGCGAGCATGCGTGAAGCGAGCGCCATGCCGACGGCGTTCCCGAACCCCTGTCCAAGCGGGCCGCTGGTGGCCTCGACGCCCGGCGTGAGGCCGAACTCGGGATGACCCGGGGTGCGGCTGCCGAGGCGGCGGAAGCGGCGGATCTCCTCGATCGGAAGGTCGAAACCCCAAAGATGGAGGAGGCCGTAGAGGAGCATGGAGCCGTGGCCGGCCGAGAGGACGAAGCGATCGCGGTCCGGCCAGCCGGGATCGCGCGGGTCGAAGCGAAGGTAACGATCCCAGAGCACGAGAGCGGCATCGGCCATCCCGAGCGGGAGCCCGGGATGGCCGGAGCGCGCTTCCTCGATGGCGTCCACCGCGAGCATGCGGAGCGTCGTGACGCAGAGCGCGTGGAGTTCCGTTGATGTCTCTGTTCGCGCCATGGTCTGTCAGGCCCGCTCCGCGCCGCGGGCTAGAACGCCTCCGAGATGAGCTTGGCCTGAGTGAACAAGAGGAGGTAGTCCCGCCCGCCGGCCTTCGAGTCGGTTCCCGACATGTTGAAGCCGCCGAACGGATGGCCGCCGACCATCGCGCCCGTGCACTTGCGGTTGATGTAGAGGTTGCCCACGTGGCAGAGCCTCTTCGCAGCGCGCAGGTGTCTGCGGTCACGCGAATAGACGGCGCCGGTGAGCCCGTACTCGGTGCCGTTCGCGATCTCGATCCCCTCCTCGAGGTTCTTGCACTTGGTCACGGCGAGGACCGGACCGAAGATCTCTTCCTGGGCGATGCGCGCCTTCGGGGCGACGTCGGCGAAGACGGTCGGGTGGATGAAGTAGCCGTCGTCGCGCGCCTTGGCGCCACCGACGAGCAGGCGCCCTTCCTTCTTCCCGATCTCGATGTAGTTGAGGATCGAGCGCTCTGCGCCGGCGTTGACGACCGGACCCATCCAGTGCTCGTACTGGCGCGTCGGGCCGACGGTGATCTTGCGCGTGCGCTCGACGATCAGCTCGAGCACGCGGTCGTAGACCTGCTCGTGGACGATCGCGCGCGAGCAGGCCGAGCACTTCTGCCCCTGGAATCCGAACGCCGCCGCGACGATCCCTTGCGCGGCGGATTCGATGTCCGCGCTCGCATCCACGAGGATGAAGTCCTTCCCGCCCATCTCGGCGATCACG
>JAGVPR010000299.1 GCA_020052115.1 Candidatus Eiseniibacteriota bacterium | reverse complement strand
CACTTCTCGGGCCCCCGCGTGCGCAGCGGCGCGCGCGCGCTGGGCCTTTCGACGGAGGCCTCGACACGTTTCGAGCGCGGGATTGATCCCGACGGGGTCATGCCCTCGCTCGATTTCGTCGCCGGGCTCATCGCCGAGGTCTCCGGCGGCTGGGTCAGCCGGGGTCGCATGGATCGCGGGCGCGGCGGGGAAGAACCGGTGCGTCTTCCGTTCGATCCATCGGCGCCCGCTCGGCTGACGGGAGCGGACATCGCCCCGTCGGAGGTCCGCATCCACCTGGAGAAGCTCGGCTTCGAGTGGAAGAGCGACGGCAATCGCGCGATGGTGCAGGTGCCGACTTGGCGCGGCGATGTGCGCCGGGAGGCGGACCTCGTCGAAGAGGTGGCGCGCTCTTACGGCTATGACCGCATCCCCGAGCGGCAGTGGAACGGTAGCGGCGTGGGCGCGCGGCGGAGCGGCGCGGAGAAGATCCAGGCACTCCTGGGTGACACGCTCGTCGGCTTCGGATGGGACGAGGCGGCGACTCCCTCGCTCGTCTCCCCGGAGGAGTCCGCGCTCTCGGAGTGGCTCGCGGAGAACGAAGGACCCTGGGAGGTGAGCAACGCTCCGAGCCGCGAGGTCTCGAACCTGCGCCGCGGCCTGCTCCCGTCTCTGCTGCGCGCGGCCGCGCACAACCTGAACCGCAGCACGAGTGACGTGCGGCTTTTCGAACTCGGAAAGATCTTCACGCGTCAGCCGTCGCCCCTGGGAACGGAGCATCTTCTGCTCGGCGCGGTCGCGACGGGGAGGCGCCGCGCGGAGCACTGGGGAGAAGAGGCGGCGGAGTTCGATCTCTACGACATCAAGGGCGTCGTTGAGGCCGTTCTGGGCATTTTGAGAATTGACTCATGTGAAATCCGTTGCTATGATGGCCCCGGATTCGATCGACAAGCGAGTTTGCAGTACCTGCATCGCGGCTCACGCATCGCGCTGGCCGGCCGGGTGGATCCCGCCTGGGCCGGCCGGTTCGGTATCGAAGCGCCGGTCTTCGCCCTCGCCGCCGATTGCATGCGGCTGGGGCAGGCGCTCGGCGGGCGGCCAGTCTTCCGGGAGCCATCGAGGTTCCCGAGCGTGCGACGCGACTTGGCGTTCATCGTGCCGGAGTCGGTGGCGCATGGGGACGTGGCTTCGGCGATCCGCGCGTCAGGCGGGGAGCTCGTGACGCAGGTGCGCCTCTTCGACCTCTACTCTGGGGAGAAGCTCGGCGCGGGAAGGAAGAGCCTGGCATACGCCGTCACCTTCCAATCGAAAGGCCGGACCTTGACCGACCGTGAAGCGGATGCGGCGGTCGAGGCGATCGTCCGGCATGTGACGGGGACGCTGGGCGCCATCCACAGAGCCTCGTAGGGCGCAGAAGGCGGGAGGATGGAGTCCGTGGACTCACGGTTGCCACAGGAAATTCGTGAGGGCCTCGCTGCCCTCCTCCGCGACGCCGAACGTGCCGCGACGCTCATCGCTCGAATGAAGGAAGAAAGGAGCAAGCTCGAGGCCCGAAATGAGGAAGTTGAACGGAAGCTTGGGGAGTGGGAGGAGAAGGCCGGTAGTGGTGACCTGAGGGCTTTGCAAGAGCGGCTCCGCCGCCTCGAGAAGGACAACCAGGAGCTTTGTGCGGAGAGGGACGAGATTCTCCGGCGTCTCGAGGGGGTTCTGGAGAAGTTCAGCCTCTTGGAAACCGCGTGATCCGTTCGGCCGGCCGTGTGCGTGGGAGACGGAGGGGAAAAGGGTCTGGGTTCGTTGTTCCCTGAAGGCGTCACCGTGGATTCCGGTTTCCGGCGGAGGGGGCTGCAGTGGATCCGGTTCAAGCCGTAACCGTCAAGATCTTCGGAGAAGACTACCGGATCGCGGGGGACGGCGACCCCCGGCGGATCCATGAACTAGCCCACTTCGTGGACGAGAAGATGCGTGCCGTGAAGGAGCGAATGGTGTCGGTGCATCCGGCCAAAGTGGCCGTCTTGGCATCGCTCAATATAGCCGACGAGATGTTCGCTCAGAAGCTGGAGACGGAACGTTCCCTCGAGGAGGTGAAGGGCGAGCTGGCGCGCTGCAGGGCGTTGCTTCGCTCGTGTCTCTCGGAGGAGTGATCGTCCGGACTGCGGAGCGTTGACGTAAGGGAGGCGATACCGTCGCAACCTGGGGTCCGCGATGCGGGCCCAGCATGACAAGCCGAAAAAGTCCCCACCGTTGCTCGTGATGGCGTGAGCGCATTTTGAGCCAACACGTCGCTCGAGGGAGCCTGTTCCCGGGCCCATAGCGGGACCCTGCGGGGCCGAGAGGTCTCGTGGGGGGCGCGACGCGTCCGGGTCTGGCACCCACCTGGGAATCCAGGTTCAAAATCCCAGGCCACACGGCAGACCGGTGGGGATTTTTTTACATTTAGAGGCGGCCGGAAACGGGCGCCATGCCGTCCCCCGGGGGCGGGTCGGAGGAGACGCTCCGATGTCCAATACAGCAATGTTCGTGATGGTCGGTGGTGTCGTCGGGATGATCGCGATGTTCTTCGCCGGCTGGCTGACGTTCAAGCGGCTGAGCGAGAACCGCGTGATGTCGGCCGAGAAACAGGCCGAGAAGATCGTCCACGATGCCGAGAAGGAAGCCGAGGCTCAGAAGAAGGCTGCGATTCTCGAAGGCAAGGAGGAGTGGTTCCGGGCCAAGCAGAAATTCCAGAAGGAAACACAGTCCACCCGGCAGGAGATGCAGAACTCCGAGAAGCGGCTCGCCGAGCGCGAGGCGAACCTGAACAGGAGGGTGGACCTCCTCGACCGGAAGGAGAAGGACCTCCATAAGCAAGAGGGGGAACTCGGCAAACTGCGCGAAGAGGTGGACGAGGCCCGGCGGAAGGTGCAGGAATCGCTGCGCGAGCAAAACGCTCGTCTCGAGCGCATCGCGGGGATGACGGCCGACGAAGCGAAGCAGCTTCTCATCACGAACATGGAGGGCGAGGCCCGGTCGGCCGCGGCCCGTTCGCTCAACGAGATCCGCGAGGCCGCGAAGCGAAACTCCGAGAGAGAGGCCCGGCGGATCATGACGATCGCCATCCAGCGGCTCGCTGCGGACCACTCGATCGAGTCCACCGTCTCGGTCGTCGCGCTTCCGAGCGACGAGATGAAGGGACGGATCATAGGACGCGAAGGGCGGAACATCCGGGCCTTCGAGACGGCGACGGGGATTGACGTCATCATTGACGATACGCCGGAGGCGGTGATCCTCTCGGGCTTCGATCCCGTGCGCCGCGAGGTGGCTCGCGTCGCGCTCGAGCGGCTCGTGGCGGACGGCCGCATCCATCCGGGGCGCATCGAGGAAGTCGTGGAGAAGGCGACGAAGGAGATGGACGAGCGGATCCGGGAGATCGGCGAGCAGACGTGCCTCGATTTGAACATCCACGGAACGCACATGGATGTGGTGAAGATGTTGGGCAGGCTTCGCTACCGCACCTCCTACGGGCAGAACATCCTCGAGCACAGCAAGGAGGTCGCCTATCTCTCGAGCATGATGGCCGCGGAGCTGGGCCTCGACACCCAGATCGCGAAGCGCGCCGGGCTCTTCCATGACATCGGCAAGGCCGTGGACCATGAAGTGGAGGGCCCGCACGCGCTGATCGGGATGGACGTGCTTCGCCGGTGCGGCGAGACGCTCGCGGTGCTCGAAGGGGTGGGTTTCCATCACAACGATGGGGAGTCGGACTCGCCCTACCCGGTGCTCGTGCAGGCGGCGGACGCGATCTCGGGCGCGCGGCCGGGAGCACGGCGGGAGACGCTCGAGACTTATGTCCGGCGGTTGGAGAAGCTCGAAGAGATCGCCGACGCATTCCCCGGCGTGGAGAAGGCCTACGCGCTCCAGGCGGGGCGCGAGATCCGGATCATGGTCGAGCACAAGCACGTGGACGACGCGAGGGCCCAGGGACTCGCCCACGAGATCGCCCGGAAGATCGAGAAAGAGCTCCAGTACCCGGGGCAGATCAAGGTCGTCGTGATCCGCGAGACGCGGGCCGTGGAGTATGCCAAGTAGTGGGGCGCGAGAGTGTCCGCCGGTTTCCTTCGGCGGCCAAGATCCCGGGGTGAAGGCCGCCTCAAGAAACCCGCGGACGCTCTCCAGAGGATGTCAATGAGAATCCTGTTCGTTGCGGACGTGGTGGGTTCGGCCGGCCGTGAGGCCTGTCTGCGGCTTCTGAGACCGCTTCGGGCCCGCGTCAAGGCGGACGTCTGCGTGGTGAACGTGGAGAACGCGGCCGCGGGCGCAGGCGTCACGCGGAGGATTCTCGAGGAAGTGCTCTCGGCCGGAGGGGACATCTTCACCAGCGGCAACCACGTCTGGGACAAGAAGGAGGTGCTCGACTTCATCGAGGAGGACGCGCGTCTTCTTCGACCGCTCAATTACCCGCCCGGAACGCCGGGGCGCGGGTTCGGGGTCTTTCACGCGGGCGGCTCCACGATCACGGTCATGAGCCTGATGGGCCGCGTCTTCATGCAGCCGCTGGACGATCCGTTCCGCGCCGTCAATGAGGCCCTCGCCCGGACGCATTCGGAAGGGGGCGGCCCGGTCGTGCTGGTGGACTTTCACGCCGAGGCGACGTCGGAGAAGGTGGCGATGGGCTGGTTCCTGGATGGGCGGGCCACGGCCGTCATCGGCACGCACACTCACGTGGCGACCGCCGACGAGCGGGTGCTCCCGGGAGGGACGGCCTACATCACCGATGCCGGCATGACAGGGCCGTTCGATTCTGTGATCGGTGTGGAGAAGGAACTCGCGATCCGCAAGCTGCGCACCCAGCTTCCCGTTCGATTCCACCCCGCGGAGAAGGATCGCCGGCTCTCGGCGGTTCTCATCGAGGCGGATGAGCGGACAGGGCGGGCGCTGACGATCGAGAGGATTCAAGAAAAGCTTGCGGACGGCTCGAGGAGCGACGAGTAGCCGGGCGCGGCCACGAGGGGATCCCGGAGATGGCGGCTCGAATCCTGGATGGTAGGGCGCTCGCGGCGCGGCTCCATGAGACGATGCGGGCTGAAGTCGTCTCGCTCGTGCGTTCCGGGGTCACTCCGGGGATCGGACTCGTCCGCGTGGGCGAGGACCCCGCGTCCGTCGTCTACGTCCGCACGAAGGCGAAAGCCTCCGCGGATCTGGGCATCCACTCCGAAGTGCACGTCGTGGACCCCCGCGCGGGCCAGGGCGCCGTCGAATCGCTCCTCGATCAACTCAACGCGAATCCTGATGTCCACGGCATCCTCCTTCAGCTTCCTCTGCCGGAGGGGTACTCGGCCGACCGCTTGCTGGCGCGCATGGACCCCGGCAAGGACGTGGACGGCCTGCACCCCGTGAACGTGGGACGGCTGTGCCTCGGACTTCCCGGTTTCGTGCCCTGCACCCCGCTCGGCGTTCTTGTCCTCCTCGAAGAGAGCGGCTACAGGCCGCGCGGGAATCTCGTCGCCGTCGTCGGGCGGAGCGCTCTCGTGGGGAGGCCGCTCGCGAATCTCCTGAGCCTCCGCGGTGAGCATGGGGATGCGACCGTTCTCCTCTGCCACACCCAGACCCGGCGGCTCGGCGAGCTGCTGCGTCAGGCGGACATCGTCGTGGCCGCGGCGGGGCGCGCCGGCACTGTGACCGGCGCCATGCTCAAGCCGGGCGTCGTGGTCGTTGACGTGGGCATGAACCGCGTCGCCGATCCGTCGTCGCCGGGCGGTACTCGCCTGGTCGGAGATGTGGATTTCGCGTCGGCCTCCGAGGTGGCCGAAGCGATCACGCCGGTTCCGGGCGGCGTCGGTCCGATGACGGTCGCTATGCTCATGCGCAACACGATCACCGCGGCGAAGAGCGCCGCGCGAGGGTAGCGATCGTGGAGACGCACGTCCTGAGCGTGAGCGAGCTGACCTCCGCGATCCGGCAGGTTCTCGAGGCTTCACTCGAGCCGCTGTGGGTGGAAGGCGAGATCTCGAACTTCCACCATCATTCCTCGGGCCACATGTACTTCACGTTGAAGGACAGCGGCGCTCAGCTTCGATGCGCCATGTTTCGCGGCCCGAACCAGCGCCTGCGCTTCGTGCCGGCCGACGGCCTGCTCGTTCAGGCGTTCGGGCGCGTCACCGTCTACGAGCGCCAGGGGCAGTACCAGATGCTGGTCGAGCGGATGGCGCCGGCGGGGATCGGTGCGCTTCAGCGGGCGTTCGAGGAACTCAAGCGCCGGCTCGAGGCCGAGGGTCTCTTCGCGCCGGAGCGGAAGAGGGCGCTCCCCCGGTTCCCGGAGCGGATCGGCCTGGTGACTTCGCAGCGCGGGGCCGCGATCCAGGATCTGATCACGGTCTTGCGCCGCCGGTGGCCGGGGCTCACCCTTGTCGTGCGGCCGGTTCCGGTGCAGGGTGACGGCGCCGCGGAGGAGATCGCGCGGGCCCTCGACGAAATGAATGCCTACGGGGCGCTGGACGTTCTCATCGTCGGCCGGGGCGGCGGTTCGGCCGAGGATCTGTGGGCGTTCAACGAGGAGGCGGTGGCCCGCGCCATCCACCGATCACTGATCCCCGTGATCTCCGCGGTCGGACACGAGATTGACATCACGATCGCGGATTACGTCGCGGACGCGCGCGCGCCGACGCCGACGGGGTCCAGGCTTTGCAGATGGTGCAGGGCGATCTGCAGTTCATCCAGCCCGACTTCCAGTTCCGGCGGCAGCATTTCGGCGATTTCCTCCAGGCTCTGCGCCAGGTAACCGCCTTCGTCCAGGGCCGCGATCAGGGTGTTGACCAGGCTCTTG
>JAGVPR010000099.1 GCA_020052115.1 Candidatus Eiseniibacteriota bacterium | reverse complement strand
TGGGCGCGCGTGCTCGCGGGCGTGGCAGAGCGTCTCGGCGGCCGCGTGGATTCGCATCTCACAACGATGCGCGCCGAAGGAGGCCGCGTCCTCGCCGCCCGCTGGTATTATCGGCAGCGGATGGAGGCCGTGCTGACCCGCGCGAGCCGGCCGTGGATCCTGATGCTCGATCCCGGCTGCGTCGAGCCGTGGAAGGGCGATCGGGGTTCGGCCTCGGCGGAGAAACTCGCGGTGGATCTCCCCGAGACCGCACGCCGCACGAAGGTCGCCGGCCTTCGCGCAGCTTCGGGTGGGACGCAGACGATCCGGCCGGATGCCGCGCTCCTCTTGGTCGCAGGAGCCGGCTGGACGAAGAAGCAGCCGGACGGCCGGATGCACGGCGAGCAGGCCCAGAAGCTGATCCTCGACTTCCTCGCGGCCACGAAGGCCTCTCTCGGCGGCAGCAAGTCGCTCGTGGATCAGAGCGGAGAGGGTCAGGCCGTGCTGCCGTTCATGACGCACCTCAATCAGATCGGCCAGACGGGCGCGACGCCGCGTCATCAGAAGGGGCTCGCCACGTGCTGTCATGGCGAGGAGCCGCACACGGTGGGATGGCGTTTCGTCGTCGAGCGGCGCGCCGTGAATCTCGATCCGAACTGCGGATGGGCTCGCGGGAAGGCGGATGTGCTGTATGTCGCTGATGCGTTCGCGGTCATGGACCGCCTGAACGCGATGCTCGCGAAGAGGGGGTGATCGAAGACCCGTCCCCAGCGGGTGTCGGGGCCGGAGTTGGAACCGGAACCGCCGATCTTCTATAATGTCCAGGGTTGAGGACCCGGAAGGGGCGCACAGGGAAGGAGGGACGGGTGATGGATTTCGGGGTCCCGCTGGAGAGGCATCGAAACGAAAGCCGCGTGGGGCTGGCCCCGCGCGGCGTTCGCATCTTGACCGACATGGGCCACCGGGTCTTCGTCGAGACCGGCGCCGGCGATGCGAGCCGATTCCCGGATGCGGAGTACCGTGACGCCGGGGCCGAGATGGTTTTTCGCCGCGAGGAGGTCTTCCGTCGCGCGGAGGTGATCGTAGGCGTGGCCGCGCCGGAAGCTGAGGAAATCGCGCTGACGGGCGAGGGTCAGGTGCTGATGGCGTTCTGGCACATGGCCATCACGCCGAAGTCCATCGTATCCGCAATGTCGCAACAGAAGCTCACCGCCATCGGCATGGAGATGATCCAGGAGGCGAACCAGCACCGGCCGGTGCTGCACGCTATGAGCGAGTTGGCCGGCCAGATGACGATTCACACGGCCGCCCATCTCCTGCACCGCGAGAGCGGCGGGCGAGGCGTGCTCCTGGGCTCGAGCCCCGGCATCCCTCCCGCGACGGTCCTGATCATCGGGGCCGGGACCGTGGGCCGCGCCGCGGCACGCGCCGCGGTCGGAAGCGGCGCTCAGGTGATCATGCTCGACAAGGACATGGACAAGCTCCACGGCGTGACGCACGAGTTCCACGGACGGATCACGACGGACACCGCCGATCGCGAAACGATCGCTCGCTTCGTCCGGTTCGCGGACGTGTTGATCGGGGCGGTCCTGGTCCCCGGAGGGCATGCTCCTTATCTGGTGACGAAGGAGATGGTCACTTCGATGCGGCCCGGATCGGTGATACTAGACATCTCGATAGACCAGGGAGGCTGCGTCGAGACGAGTCGTCCCACGACGCTCGAAGATCCCTCGTTCATCATGTACGACGTCGTTCATTACTGCGTGGGGAACATGACCGCGAGCGTTCCTCGGACCGCGAGCAAGGCGCTGACGCATGCGAATCTGCGCTACCTGGAGCGGATCGCCAGGTATGGTGTCGAGGAAGCGCTGAGGGGGAGCCCGGCTCTCCGGCGGGGCACGACGATGTATCGCGGGACGGTGACCGAGGAGATCACGGCTTCTCTCTTCGGACTCGAATACAAGCCGATCGAGATGCTACTGGGTGGGGAGGTGAGGTGAGGCGATGTCCTGGTTCGAGAGCTTCAAAGGGAAACTGACGACAGCCGAGCAGGCCGTGCGCGTCGTCAAGAGCGGCGACAGGGTCTACTACGGCGGTAATGCGGCGACGCCGTTTCCGCTCATAGAGGCGTTGACCGCGCGCAAGGACGAGCTGAAAGACGTCCAGCTCAACCACGTGCTCCTCCTCGGCAAGGATCCGTTCGGCGATCCGTCCTTCAAGGGGCACTTTCGGCACAACAGCTTGTTCGTGGGTCCGGCGGATCGCTCGGCGGTCAACGAAGGCCGCGCCGACTACGTGCCGGTATTCCTGTTCCAGATCCCGCGCCTCTTTCGTGACGGGATCATCCCGCTGGACGTGGCGATCGTGCAGGTGTCCCCGCCGGACGAGCACGGCTTCTGCAGCTTCGGCGTGGAGACGCTCGCGACGAAGGGTGCGTGCGACTGCGCAAAGATCGTCATCGCGCAGATCAACGAACACATGCCGCGCGTGCTCGGCGACTCTTTCATTCACGTGTCGCAGCTGACGCACGTGGTCGAGTTCTCGCGGCCTCTGCCGGAGCTGCCGCGGCGCGAGATCACGGACGTGGAGCGCCAGATCGCCCGGCACATCGCTCCCCTCATCCCCGATGGGGCGACGATGCAGTTGGGAATCGGGGGGATCCCCGACGCGGTGCTGAATGAGATCGAGGGTAAGAAGGACCTCGGACTCCATACCGAGATGGTCTCGGACGGCGCCATGGACGCGATCGAAAAGGGGATCATCACCGGCCGCCGCAAGACGATCCATCGCGGGAAGGCGGTGATCACGTTCGCTCTCGGGAGCAAGAGGCTGTACGACTTCCTCCACAACAACCCGCTCTTCGAGGCGCATCCCTGCGAGTACGTGAACGACCCGTATATCGTGAGCCAGAACGAGAACATCATCGCGATCAATTCAGCGATCGAGGTGGATCTCACCGGCCAGGTCTGCTCGGACTCGATCGGACCGAAGGTCTTCTCGGGTTTCGGCGGGCAGGTGGACTTCATCCGCGGCGCGGCGCGCTCTAAGGGCGGCCGGCCGATCATAGCCCTGTCCGCGACGGCGCAGGACGGGAAGCTCTCGCGCATCGTGCCGTTCCTGAAGCAAGGAGCCGGCGTGGTCACCACGCGCGCCGACGTGCACTTCGTCGTGACCGAATTCGGCGCGGCGCACCTGTTCGGGCGCAATCTCAGGGAGCGCGCCGAAGCGCTCATTTCGATTGCACACCCGGATTTCCGCGCTGATCTGACGGCAGCCGCGAAGGAAAGGAAGCTTCTTCTCTGACAGGGAGACCCTCACTCCGGATGGTCCTCGCGGGGCCATGGCTCGCGATCGCGTTTCTGTGCGGTTGCGGCGCGGCCCCGCGAGCTTTCGCGGCCGGATCCGCGGGCGCGCCGGCCGCATCGACGCCTGCCATCCCGATCGCCGGCTACGGCGACTGCGAGATCGTCGAGAGCGCGCCCGTCGAAACCTCCCTGGATCATCCCGAGATCCGCAACGCGGCGGAGGTGTGGCCGCAGATGATCCGTGCCGCAGAGCGCTCGCTCGACTTCGCCGAGTTCTACGTCTCGACCCAGGCGGGGAGCCGTCTCGAGACGGTCATCGCGGAGATCGAGAAGGCCGCGAAGCGCGGCGTGCGCGTGCGCTTCCTGGGTGAGAAGGCGTTCTACAAGACCTACCCCGAGACCTACGATCGGCTCGCCAAGCGCAAGAACATCGACGTGCGTTTCCTGAACCTCAAGGCGCCTGGCCGGCCCGGCGGCGTGCTGCACGCGAAGTACTTCATCGCCGACGGCGAACAGGTCTTCCTCGGAAGCCAGAACTTCGACTGGCGCGCGCTCGATCACATCCAGGAACTCGGCGTTCGACTCTCCGGCGAGGATCTCGCGAGCTACTACCAGGAGGTTTTCGAGGCCGACTGGGCGCTGGCCGCGCTCGATTCGGGCGGCGCCGTCCCTTCCGCGCCGCGCCCCCAGGGCGCGCTCCCCATCGTTCGCGTCGAGTCGCCGGGCGACACGCTGCGGCTTTGGCCTACGATGAGCCCCGTCGGCTGGATTCCCTGCGAGGAGTGCTGGGACGAGACGCATCTCGTGCGGCTTCTCGACGGCGCGCGAACCGACGCGATGGTGCAGCTCCTCACGTATCGGCCGGTGTCCGGACGCGAGTACTACGCGGCGATCGAGACGGCGCTCAGGCGCGCCGCCGCGCGGGGCGTGCACGTGAGGCTCCTCCTCTCGGATTGGTGCAAGCGCCCGAACGTCATCCCCTACCTCAAGAGCCTCTCGCTCGTCCCCAATATCGAAGTGAGGCTGGTCACGATCCCTCAATGGTCCGGCGGGTTCATCCCCTACGCGCGCGTGATCCACGCGAAGTACCTCGTAGTGGATGGCCGGCGCGCGTGGATCGGCACCAGCAACTGGGAACGGGACTACTTCCACAACACCCGCAACGTCGGGCTCGCGCTCGAGAGCGACCGCATCGGTAGCCACCTCACGCGATTCTTCGAGTCGAACTGGGAGAGTGAGTACGCTTATCCGGTGCGGCCCGAGGAGGCGTACTCGCCGCCGAGGATCGGGGAGTAGCGGCCCGCCCGGGCCTCTACTGCGCCGCGCGGCGGGTCTTTGGACGCTGCGTGGTATCCTCGGATCCGGTCCCTCTTCCGGAGGCTTCTTGATCCGCGAGATCGCGCAGTACGAAATCCTCGACCGGCTCGGCTCTGGCGGTTTTGGTGAGGTTTTCCTCGCCCAGGACCGCACCCTCGGCCGCCGGGTCGCGATCAAGGTGTTGCCGGAACTGATGCGCGTCTCGGCGCCGGGCGACGACGCGACTCTCCCCGCTGTAGTGGACGACCGCCGCGAGCGTTTCTACCGCGAGGCGCGCGCCGCAGCGGCGCTCGACGATCCTCACATCGTCACGATCTACGAAGTGGGCGATTTCTCCGGCGGGTGCTTCATCGCGATGGAATATCTGCAGAGCAAGACGATGAAGCAGCTCCTGGCCGGAGGTCCGCCTCCGATCGAAGACGTGTGCGAGATCGGGCTGGCCGTCTGCCGTGCGCTCGATGCGGCCCATCGAGGCGGGATCATCCACCGGGACGTGAAGGCCGAGAACATCATGCGGACCGACGACGGCCGTGTGAAGGTGCTCGACTTCGGCCTGGCG
>JAGVPR010000210.1 GCA_020052115.1 Candidatus Eiseniibacteriota bacterium | reverse complement strand
CTCGTCGCCGCGGCACGCGCCGGCGTCGCCGTGCGCGTCATCATTCTGAGTGTCGCCTCCTCGAGCCGCAACCTGGACGAGGCAACCCGGAGCCGTCTCGCGGCGCGGCGAGTGGCGGCGGCTCAGGCCGCAGCGGAACTTTGCGGGTGGTCGTTGGCCCTGCATGACTACCCGGACAATGCCTTCGATACGGTACGGTTTCTCGATATCGTGAAGATCGTCGAACGCGAGGTGTCTGCGTTCGCGCCGACGGTGGTGCTCACGCATTTTCCCGGCGACCTGAGCCACGACCATCAGATCACGGCCTCAGCCGCGGCGACCGCCACACGCCCCACCGGCGCAGCCTGGCCGCCGGCCCTCGCGTTCTTCGAGACCCGCTCGTCCACGGAGTGGGCGGTGACCTCGGATTGCGGGGCGTTCAGACCCTCTGTCTGGATTCCGCTCGACGCCGAGAGCTGGCTGGCGAAATCGCGCGCCCTTGCGCTCTATGCCGATGAGCTGCGTGCGTGCCCCCACCCGCGTTCGCTTTACGGGGTCGAGGCGCTGGCGCGATACCGCGGCTCGGAGATTGGCGTGGAGATGGCCGAAGCCTTCCTCCTCGCGCGCGGGGTCGCGCGGATGCCGGGATGTGTCCCGTGTTCTCACTGACGACCCCTCGCAAGTCGGCCTTCACCGCCTCCTACGTGCGGACCGGCAAGGACATTCTGGACCGGTGCGCGGCAGCGCTCCTGCTGGTCGTGCTCGCGCCGGTTCTTGCAGCTGTCGCGGCCGCCGTGCGGGTCGGGTTGGGCCGGGGCGTCTTCTTCGTCCAACAGCGGGCGGGCATCCACGGCCGGCCATTCGCATGTCTCAAGTTCCGCACGATGAGGCCCGACCGTCGGCTCGCTCGAGCCCCCTGGGTCGGTCGCGAGCGGCGCTCCGGGCTGCCGTCGGCAGACGACCCCCGCCACACGGCTCTTGGGACCGCGCTGCGACGGTTCGGCCTCGATGAGTTGCCGCAGCTGGCCAACATCGTGCGGGGCGAGATGAGCCTTGTCGGGCCGCGGCCGGAGCTTCTCGATGTCGCGGCGACCTACGACGACCGGGAGCGGCTGCGTTTCACGGTCAGGCCGGGGCTGACCGGCTACTGGCAGGTGACCCATCGGAGCGATGGCGTTGACTTGCGGCGGTTCGCGGCGATTGACGCGGAATACGCGCTCAAGGTGTCCCTCGCAAACGACCTGAGAATCCTCCTGCGGACGCCGGGCGCCGTGCTCCGCCACCCCGCCGCGACAGAATGCCGCCGCAACCGCCGGGCGGGGTCCTGGGGGAGAGCGGGCCGCCCGCCGGGGAGATCGCGACCGGCAGGGCGCCCCGGATCCGCTAGACAGAGGGCTGGCCCACCCCCCGAGCTCTGATGGTAGAATCCCGGCGGAGTTTCTCTCAGTGAAGAGGTCGATTCAGTCTTGCGCAGTTCGGCGTGCGACAACCTCAAGCATCGGGAGGAAGGACCCATGGGGAAGAGTCAAGACACCAAGAAGGAGCCCAAGAAGAAGCCGGCAAAGACCATCAAGGAGAAGCGGGCGGAGAAGAGGGCCAAGAGGGAGTCCAAGGGTTCGTGAGGATCTGAAGTGTCACTGCCGGTGCGCGGCATCCGTGTCGCCGCGGGCTCACATCGCGGGCGATCGGCGCTGACCGATCGCCCGCGATGAACCTCCGCCGCGGTTTTCTCCCAACGCGCCCACGGATCGTGCGGACTTGAACCGCCCGCCGGCTGCCGGCGGGAGCGTGTCGTCTGTCTACTTCGTTTCCTCGAGAAGGCCGCGATAGAGGAGACTGCCCGCGAGCGCGCCCAGGATCGGAGCGACCCAGAAAAGCCAGAGCTGGGACAGCGCCCATCCTCCGACGAAGAGGGCAGGGCCGGTGCTTCGCGCGGGATTCACGGACACGTTGGTCACGGGAATGCCGATCAAGTGGATCAGCGTGAGCGCCATCCCGATCGCGATTGGCGCGAAGCCCTTGGGCGCGCGCGGATCCGTCGAACCCAAGATGACGACGAGGAAGATCATCGTCAGGACGACTTCGGCAAGGAAACCGGACAGCAGAGAGTACCCGCCGGGGCTGTGCGCCCCATAACCGTTGCTCGCCAGGCCTCCCGCGCGAACATCGCTTCCGTTGCCGCTCGCGATGAGGAGCAGGATGCCTGCGGCGATGGCGGCTCCTAGGACTTGAGCGACGATGTACGGAAGGAGTTCCCTTCCTGGGAAGCGCCGGCCTGCCCAGAGACCGATGGACACCGCCGGGTTGAGATGGCATCCGGAGACATGGCCGATCGCGAAGGCCATGGTGAGCACCGTTAGACCGAATGCGAGCGCGACGCCGACCAGGCCGATCCCGACTTCGGGGAACGTGGCTGCCAGCACAGCGCTTCCGCAACCGCCGAATACCAACCAGAAAGTCCCGATCAGCTCCGCGCTGAACTTCTTTCCGATCGACATGGGCGACCTCCTCTTCGTTCGAGATTGAGGGTTCCGGGACGCGAATCGTCGCGCGAGGAGAGACAGTAGCCCACCGCCAACCCGCGAGCAACCCATCCTCGGCGCGCGCTTTCACTTGGGCGTCGGAGGCCGTCGAATCGCGGCCCGCTGCAGGGTCGGCCCTTTCGATATGCCCTCGTGGCCGGAGGTGTAGGATCTCGCGGAGTGTCCGGACCATGCGGGCGCTCCTGAGAGCGCGGCCGCTTGCCGCCCTTGCCGGCGGCAGAGAATCCACCGGAGAGGAGATCCTATGTCGAAGGTGCTTTCGAGGCTTGGTCTCCTCGTCCTTCCCGGCGCGTTCGGCATCCTCGCTGCCGGCTGCCATCATCCGCGGACCGTGGCATCTTCGCCGGCAGATCTCCTGGCCGCGCGGGCGAAGTACCCCGGTCATTGGTGGGCGGCGGCTTCGAAGGACGGCGCTCCAGACTGGGAGATCTTGCCCCAGGAGGCCGGACCGGGAGAGGTGATCGTCTCGAAGCGTCACGAACTGGGTCTGCTCTCCAACTTCGCCGCCGCGCCCTTCACCTTCCGCGGCCGCCGCTACGCCGGCCTCGAGGGATTCTGGCAGATGATGCTGTACCCGGAGGGCCCCGACGATCCGCGGGCTCGCTTCCCGGGGCTGGAGTGGGCCCGTACGCGCGATGAGGTCGCACAGATGACGGGTTTCGAGGCAAAGGCCGCGGGATCCCCGGCCGAACGGAACATGGAGAAGATGGACATTGACTGGGTCACGTTCGAGGGGCGACGCATCGAGTATCGGCCGATCCGGCCGGGCGAGCACTACGAACTCATCGTCGCGGCAACGCGGGAGAAGGTGCGACAGAATCCCGACGTCATGAAAGTCCTGCTCGCAACCGGCGATCTGATCCTGAAGCCCGACCACCACCAGGAAGCCGGTGCGCGCGCGGCCTGGCGCTACTGCGATATCCTCATGTCCATCCGCGCGGAGCTGCGGAATGAGAAGCGGTGATCCACAGGGACGGTCCTCGGGCGGGGCATCGGTCTCGAGATGCCACCCAGTCGTCGTGCCACCAGCCTAGGGGGTACTGCCGTGCTCGATCGCATCGGTCTTGGCCTGACCGCCGTCGCTGCGGCGCTCTTCTCGCTCGCTCCCTCGGCGGGAACCGGCACTCTCAAGATCACGGTTCACGATGCCCGAGACAGAATGGCTCTGACGGGTGCATGGGTTCAGGTCGGGCCCTTTCCCGGGGTGCCCTTTTCCGGCAACAGCGCTGCGACGAACGGCGCGGGCTCCGTGTTCTTCGATGATCCCGATCTGAGCGGGCCACAGACTGTGACCGCCGCCGCCGCGGGCTTTGCGCGGCTGACCCTGATCGCCGCGGCTGTGGATTCGGTGACCCTGCGCCTCCAGCCAGAGATCGCCGACACGACCCTCTACGGTGCAAAGGCCGAACTGAGCGGCACGGTGAGCGGCATCGCCGTGGCGAACAACGATGGCAATCTCGACATCGGCCTCGTCTATCCGTCATTCAGCATCGGCGACGTCTTCAGCGGGGGAGCGCTCCCCATCGAAGCGCCGCTCGACACCGTGACGTTTCCGCTCGTCGGCGAGGTCGTGCTGCCCGGAAACGTCGTGCTTCCGAATCAGACAGAGGGGCTCTTCTTCCTCTTCTCCAAGCCCAACTACCACTTCTTCGTCCCCGACCACCGGACATACGATTTCCTGTGCGTGTCGGGCCGAGCGCCCCTGGCGGCCCTGACGAACCCCGATCCGCGCAACAGCATGGCCATGCGGGAAATCGGCGTCGAGCGGCAGATCGCCGTCAACGGCAATCGAACGCTGACGGTCAATAGCGACATTGATCTCACGGTGAATCTGACCCTGACCATGCCGGAGGCCCCCGTGGGCTCAGAGATGCAGGTGTTCTCCCTCGCAGACATCGCGGAACCTCTGGGGACACAGACCTACTTCTATGATTCGAAGACGGGTATCGCCGGTACGACCACTCAGTTCTTGTTGTCCGGCCGGAATCCGATGGGAGACCTCTCGACATCGGTGCCGTTCATCGCAGGGGTCTACGGTGACAGTTCGGCGGCAGACGCCTGGGGAGCCGGTCGAGTCGATCGGACACCCTTGGTATTGCCCGCAACCCGGACGGTGGGTGCGTTCTTCAATCTCCCGGACCTGATGCAATCGAACGACCATTTTGCATGGAGTGATGTGGCACGACCGGGCGTGACTCCTGATCCCACGTGGGCGGTGGCGACGTTTCGACTCTCGCCGATCACGCCGGGCGATTCGACGGTGACGACAAGAACACTCTGGGAGGTCTGGACCGCCGCAAGCTCCGGGTCGTTCGCGCTGCCCCATCTCGACCCCGCGGCGCCGGGCGGAATCATGGATGCGGCCGAGACGCCGGATGCGGACCAGCTCACGTGGGACGAACTCGTGGGCGACCCGGGCGGCCCGATCCAGCAAGTTCTGGATGATCCGTACTCGAGCGCGACGCGCTTCAGTCGGCGCACGGTGCCCATCTCGCGGCCTGTGACGGCCGTGCCTCCGGAAGGCGGAAGTGCCCGCGCGGCCCTTCGCTTCCTTGCTCCGAGCCCGAACCCGTTTCATGAGACCACTCGTTTGCGGATCGAAGTGCCGTCGGAAGGGTGGCTGTCGGTGCGGGTCTACGATCCTGCCGGGCGGTTGGTCGCCGTGTTGATGGATGGGCGGGTCGCCCCGGGCCCTGTCAGCTTGACGTGGAGCGGCGCCGGCGGCCGCGGGAAACGCGCGCCCGCGGGCGTGTATTTCGTGAGGGCGACCACGGGAGGGCAGTCCGTGGTTCGGCGGGTTGTGCTGCGCTGACGTCAATCTCTCTGCACGTAGCCGGCATCCAAGCCCGCCGCCGATGGCCGGTTCGGGCGATCTCTCGGAGGACCGACGCCCCGCGCCGATGAGAGTGGTATGCTCCCGCGGGACGGGAGGGAGGCCGATGACCGCGAATCTCCATGCCGCATGGATCAGCTTCCTCTTCGGCGCCCTGGCGGGACTGTTCTCGGGTCTGTTCTTCCACCGTGAGGGCTGGCTCGGCGGTTACGGGTCGTGGCGCCGCAGGATGGTCCGCCTCGGGCACATCGCGTTCTTCGGGATCGGGATCCTCAACCTCGCTTTCGCGCTCACGGTGCGCGCTCTTGGTCTTGAAGTTGGTCTCGGTGTCTCCTCAGCGCTCTTGATCGTCGGCGCCGTCACGATGCCCTTGGTTTGCTACCTCTCCGCCTTCAGGATCGCGTTTCGCCTGCTCTTCGCTGTTCCCGCGCTCTCGGTCGTGATCGCCGTCGCCCTGTTCGTCCGGAGGATGCTGGCGCCGTGAAGATCGCTCTCGTGGCGATGAGCGGGATCCGGGTCTGCGATGACGAGCTTCTGCAACTCGGTCTCACGCTTCCGGGCTTCGTCGAACGAAGCAAGGTCATCGCGTCGCTCCCGAGCTTGGGCCTCCTCACGCTTGCTGCTCTGACCCCGCCCGAGCATGAGGTTCACTACTTCGAGGTGCCGGACCTGTCGGCTGCGGGCTCGCTACCGGGCGGGCATGACCTCGTCGCCATCTCGAGCTACAGCGCTCAAATAGGGGAAGCCTATCAGCTGGCGGAGCGTTGCCGGGATTCAGGGACGCCGGTCGTCATGGGCGGCCCGCACGTCACCGTCTTGCCGGATGAGGCCGGCCGATTCTGCGACTCCGTCGTCATCGGCGAGGGCGAGCCATGCTGGCGGGAACTCCTCGCCGACTGCGAGGCGGGACGACTGCGCCGCGTCTATGATGCCCGGTCCCCCGGGTACGATCTGGCCGAATCCCCGATCCCGGCGTTCGAGCTGCTCGACGTGTCGAAGTACAACAGACTGACCGTGCAGACCAGCCGGGGCTGCCCGCACCGCTGCGAGTTCTGTGCAGGCTCCATCCTGTTGACCGACCGCTACAAGAAGAAGCCGGTCGCCAAGGTGCTCCGGGAGATAGACAGGATCCTCGAGATCTGGGAGAAACCGTTCATCGAGCTTGCAGACGATGACTCCTTCGTGGACGGGGCCTATTGGCGGGAGCTGCTGCCGGAACTTCAGGGTAAGGGACTCCGGTGGTTCGCGGAGACTGATATCGCCGTGGCCGAGGATGAAGAGCTTCTGACTCTGATGCGGCTGAGCGGATGCGCTCAGGTCCTCATCGGCCTCGAGAGCCCGATATCCACGGGCCTCGCAGGAATCGAGACAAAGAGCGACTGGAAGTCGAGGAGATTCCCGTACTACAAGGACGCCATCCGGACGATCCAGGCGAACGGCATCACCGTGAACGGCTGTTTCATCACGGGCCTGGACGGGCACACTCCCGAGATCTTCGACCAGGTCTACGAATTCGTGCGCGAGGTCGAACTCTACGAGGTCCAGGTCACGATCCTGACGCCTTTTCCCGGAACGCCGCTCTACGACCGTCTCGAGCGTGCGGGGAGAATCCTGAGCCGTGGGGACTGGCGGCGGTGCACGCTCTTCGACGTCAACTACCGCCCGACGAACATGGGCCCCGAGGAGTTGGCGGATGGATTCAAGAGACTCGTCGTTCGCCTCTACAGCAAGGAGTTCACGGACTGGAGGCGCGAACGCTTCAAGCAGCGGTGGCGGGAGCGCCTTCGGAGGGAAGGAGGGGTGTCGTGAAAGGACGGCCTGCGTTGGTGCTTCTTTTCATTCTCGCAGCACTGTACGACGGGGTGCTCGGGCTTGCCTTCCTCTTCTCGCCAGGCGCCGTATTCCGGCGATTCCACGTCACGCCGCCGAATCACTTCGGGTACGTGCAGTTCCCGGCCGCCTTGCTCATCGTCTTCGCCGTGATGTTCCTCGCCGTGGCTCGATCTCCCGAGAGGAACAGGAATCTCATCCCATTCGGAATGCTGCTCAAGGTTTCCTACTGCTCGGTCGTGCTCCTGTACTGGCTGACATCGGGTATCCCGAACATGTGGAAGCCGTTTGCGGTGATGGATGTCATTTTTCTGGCCCTCTTCGGTTGGGCCTACGCGGCCTTGTCGCCCAAGGGTCCGAGACCCCCGGTCTCCATCTGATCGGCTGCGGGCGGGCACGACAGCAGTCTGGAGACTCAGGCGGGTCATTTTGAACGGGGAGATGGGTCGCTTCATACTCGAGTAATGGTTTCCGGCGGCTCATGAGGTCGTCAAGACGGACGGGCCGAATCGGGACCCAAGTCTCGCCGCGCGCGCCCGCCCTGCACGAATTCCGAACCGTCTCGCCCGGTTGCGGCCGCATCCGGCGATCGAGATCCCGGTTTGATCCGTGGGGCTGGAACGCGGTCGAGTCCGCGTTTAGACTGACCGGCGAACGCGCGAACGACCGCCGCCGACGATGAGGCGCTCGCACAGCCACAGGAGACCACAGATGATTCGGAGGGGGTTCTCGTTCCTATTGACAGCGTCGCCGGTCATCGTTGCGGCATTCGCGGTCCTTCCCGCGTCCGCTCAGCCGCCGACCCGGCCGGCGTCGGCGCTTCAAGAACGCGCCGACCGGTTTCTCGATCTTGTCAATGAGAGCTACCAGGCGCTTCGCACCGTGGAGAGGCGCGCCGCCTGGGACGCTTCGACCGACGTGTCGCCGGCGCACGACGCGGCCGCCGAGGCCGCCGGCAATGCCTATGCGGCCTTCTGCGGCAATCCGGCGGTGATCCGGGAGGCGAAGGCCCTTCTCGCACATGGATCGGAACTCGACTCGCTCTCGGTCCGGCAGCTTGTCATCGTGATGCTCAACGCGGCCGAAGGGCCCATGACGAATCCCGACCTGGTCCGGGCCCGAATCGAAGCGGAGACGAGACAGGCTTCGACGATGAACGGCTTCACCTTCACGGTGGACGGGCAGCCGGTCACGGCGAACGAGATTGACGGATCGCTCGAGACCCTGACCGATCTGCCGAAGCGGCTCGCGATCTGGGAGGCGTCGAAGGAGACAGGGCCGGCACTCAAGCCGGGCCTCATCCGGCTTCAGGGGCTTCGCAACGATGTGGCCCGAGAGCTGGGGTACGCCGACTATTTCGCGCTCCAGATGGCGTCTCACGACATGACCACCGACGAGATGGTGCGGCTGAATGAGGGGTTCCTCCGTGAGTTGAGGCCGCTCTACCTCCAGCTCTACACCTGGGCGAAGTACGAACTCGCACAGAAGTACGGGCGGCCTGTGCCCGGGCGGATCCCTGCCCACTGGATGCCGAACCGATGGTCCCAGGACTGGAGCCCGATGGTGGCATCACCGAGCCTCGATGCGGCGCTTCAGAGTCACACTCCCGAATGGATGGTGAAGACGGCCGAGGCTTTCTGGTCGGGCCTGGGGATGGGACCGCTGCCGGAGTCGTTCTGGACGAACTCGGACCTTTACCCCGTCGGGGCGACGGATTCGCGCAAGAAGAACTCACACGCCTCCTGCTGGGACATGGACCTCGACCGCGACATCCGCTCGCTGATGAGCGTCGAGGCGAACGACTCTTGGTTCGGGACGGCGCACCATGAGCTGGGCCACGGGTACTACGATCTCAACTACGCCCGCCCGGAAATCCCGCCCCTCCTGCGGACGAGCGCGAGCCCTGCATTCCACGAGGGAATGGCCACGATCGGCGAGATGGCCACGAAGCAGGCGCCATATCTTGAATCGTTGGGGCTGATGGCGGAGGGGGCGAGTTCGGATGAGGTGGCTCAGCTTCTGTCCGTCGCTCTGGCGGACGTCCCGTTCATGTTCTGGGCTTCCGGGACGATGACGCACTGGGAGGCGGACCTGTATGCGCGCGAACTCTCGCCCGAGCAGTGGAACGCGCGCTGGTGGGATTACGTGACCGAATTCCAGGGCATCGAACCACCGGCTCCGCGCGGCGAGGAACACTGCGATCCGGCCACCAAGACCCATATCAACGACACCCCCTGCTATTACAGCTCATACGCGGTCGCCACGGTGCTCGCGTATCAGCTCAATGACTTCATCGCGCGGGAGATCCTCGAGACCGACCCGCGGCACTGCATGTATGCGGGGAATCGCGAGGTGGGCAAGTTCCTCCGCGGAATGATGCGCCAGGGGGCCACGAGAGACTGGAGGGCCGTGCTGTACGGCGCGACCGGCGAGGAGCTGTCGAGCCGCGCCATGGTCGAGTACTTCAGGCCGCTCATGGCGTGGCTCGAAGCCCAGAACAAGGGACGGCCGATCGGCTGGGAATGAGCGGCGCGGGCGGCCGCGCCGTTGGGCCCGCGCAGCTGCTCCATGGCGAAGACGTGGCCGCCGCCGCCTCTGATCGGATCCCCTGCGTGCGCTACCGCACGAGAACGACCCGCGCGGTTGCAACCTCCGCTCCGACCATCAGCCTCGCGAAGTAGACGCCGGCAGCGAGCGCGCGTCCTCCGGCGCCGAGCCCGTCCCAGGTCACCTCGTGCCGCCCGGGGATCGCAGGGAAGTCCACGAGCCTCTTGGCGTGCCGGCCGGAGGGGTCGAAGACGTCCAGCTTCACCCCGAGTCCCGACGCGGCGACAGGAAGGTCGAAGACAAAGGCAGGCGCGGAGGAGACGGCCTGAACAACGCGAAGGGCGATCGTCGGACCGGCTTCCGGCAGCGGGCTCGCCACGATGCCCGTCTGAGCGCCGTACTGGTACGTCGTGCTCCCCGTGCTCAGGACGCCCGCGTAGGACATGACGACCTCGTTGTGGGTCGAGCCCAGCTGCGGGAGCGCGAGTGTCCCCGCCTGAGCGGCATTCAACGTCATGCCGACGACCTCGGTCGGCGACACCGGATCGAGCAGCATCGCGCGGACCGCGAACTTGGTGTTGTCGGCGCCGTCGAACGTCATCTGGAGGGCGCTCGCATTGAGGAAGCGGGCATAGTCGGACGCCCAGTGGTTGACGGCTCCCGAGCTGGGACCCACGGGATAGATCGAGTGCGTGACGAACGGGAAGAACGCCGGAAGCTCCTCGCCCACGTAACCGAACCTCCCATCGCCGATCGAAGTGTCGTCCAGGTAGTTCGCGACGGCCCAATCGGCGAAGACGTCCTCGAAGTTCTCCGTGTAGAGCTGGGCGTCCAGAACCAGATCGTATCCCGCGGTGCTGTTGCCCGGTTCCTGGGTCAACATCCGAACGCCGCCCTGGCCGCCGTAACGCTCATAGAAGTAGAGGGTGAAGAGGTAGCTCTTGATGTAGTCGTACCAGTTTCCGCTGAAGCTGGTCAGCGACCTGTCCGGGTTCGTGTTGAACTGCGAGATCGTGTCGGGGTTCCCGTAGAGCCACATGGCCAGTTCGGCCAGCCCTTCGTCCACCCAGGATGCTTCATCCGCGTCGTAGTTGTAGTGGATCAGATGTTCGAATTCATGGGCGAGCACGGCCAAGAGGTAGCTCCCGGCCGGATCCACGTCGCTGCAATTCATGTAGACGACGTCGCACTCATTCGAATGAAACTGCGCGACGTCGTCGCATTCCTGGTCGAAACCCCAGAAGAAGCCGTCGGAGCTCACGTCGAAGTCGTAGTAGAGGATGTAGACGCGCGGATCCTGATCCAGGTTGTCCGGCGGGTTCCCGAAGTGGGATGTGTCGAGATCCCATATCCCCTGGCTCGGGAACGGGCCGATGCTCGTATTCTCGAAGTGGGCGACGATGGTATCCACCTGCGCCTGGTTGATCTTGACGTTCCACTGCGAATCCTCGACGACGACGTAGCAGTTCGGGCCCATGCCCCGCACGGTGCACGACCGGAGGTCGGCCGCCGGGAAGCCGGCCAGACGCCAGATGTACCAGTTCCAGGAACTGCCGATCTGCGGGTCGGCCGGAGGGCCGACGGGCGTGAGGTCACACGCGAGGAGCTTCGACCGGGTCCCGGAGGACCAGGCGTTCTCGCCTACGATCTCCTTGAGACGCCACGTCTCACATCGAGCGGAGCCGGGGCGCTCAGCGCCCGAGGCGGATGTTATGGACGCAATGCACGCCGCAAGAGCGAGGATTGCCGAGAGGGCGAGAAATCGCGGCCGTCGTCTCATGTGAGGGCTCCGTCGCTTGTGCCCGAGGAGTTCACCGCGAACCGTCGCTGCAGCACGGTTGCGACCCTCGCTCGAGGCTTCCAGGATCGGTTCGTGTGCGAGTCGTGGCTGCATGCGACAGCGCAGCCGCGCCCATGAGTCTATGCCCTCCGGACGCCGCCCTCAAGCGCTTCGGCGAGGTCCTTCGGCGCGATCGTCCTGCTCCCGAGCGATCTGAGAAAAACGGCCGCAGAGGCACCCCCCGCGGCCGAGAGGACGGAAGGAGCAAGAGAATGGGAGTGACGACGCCCCGCCGGCCTGATAAGCTCGTGTCCGGTTGTCGCCTTATCCTGCCAGCCGCAAGCCATGCGACGCGAAGATCCAGAAGGAGAAGACATCGTGCGGCGAAGCTGCGCCATCGGCGTTTTCCGTCTTGTTCCCGCACTTCTCTTTCTGGCCGCGATAGGCCTCGAGGGCACCGCGGCCGGATCCCCGCGCTACCCGGTCAAGAAGAGCGCGAGCGGGCGATACCTCGTTGATCAGGACGAGGGGCCCTACTTGATGATCGGAGACTCTCCGCAGGCGCTGATCGTGAACATCTCCGAGGCCGACGCGGAGATGTACTTCGCGAACCGGCAGGCCCGCGGGTTCAATACCGTCTGGATCAACCTCCTCTGCACGACCTACACGGGCGGACGGCCGGACGGGAGCGCCCTCGACGGCACTCTTCCGTTCACGAGCGCGATTCCATCCACGGGATCGTACGACCTCGAGACGCCCAATGAGGCCTACTTCGCGCATGTGGACCGCATCCTCGGCCTCGCGGCGGATCACTCGATTCAGGTGCTCCTCGACCCCATCGAGACGGGCGGATGGGTCACCACGATGCTCGACAACGGGACATCCAAGTGCCGCAACTACGGACGCTTCCTCGGCAATCGCTACCGCGATTTCGACAACATCGTCTGGATGAGCGGCAACGACTTCCAGGATTGGCGCGAGCCCAGCCATGACGCCGTGGTTCGAGAGGTGGCGCTCGGCATCCTGGACAACGACACGCGCCACCTGCACACGCTCGAGCTCGACTACCTCGTGAGCAGTTCGCTCGACAATCCGGCGTGGGCATCCATCGTCGGCTTGAATGCGACCTACACCTACTACCCGACCTACGCGCGGCTCCGGCAGGAATTCGGCCGCCCGAACTTCCTGCCGACCTTCATGGTCGAGGCGAACTACGAGTTCGAGGCGCTCTACGGGCCCACGACCACGGCGCCGATTCTGAGGAAGCAGGAATACTGGACGATGACGAGCGGCGCGACCGGGCAGCTCTACGGCAACGGCTACACCTGGCCGTTCCTCAGCGGGTGGCAGGGCGACCTCGACACGCCCGGCGCGATCCAGATCGGGTATCTCAAGGCACTGTTCGAGCCGCGCGCCTGGTACGAGCTGATACCCGACACGAGCCACGTCGTCGTCACGGCCGGCTACGGCATGTACTCCGGCAGCGGATACGTCGCCGCGAACGACTACACGACTGCGGCCGGGACCACCGACGGGACTCTGGTCGTCGTTTTCACGCCTGTCATCCGTTCGTTCACCGTTGACATGTCGAGGTTGAGCGCGGCAGTCACCGCCCGCTGGTACGATCCGAGCAACGGCTCGTACGCCGTCGTCTCCGGTTCCCCGCTTCCGAATACCGGTTCCCGCGTCTTCACTCCGCCCGGGAACAACAGCGACGGCGACGGTGGATGGGTGCTGGTCCTCGAGACGGCCGCTCCTGAAACGCAGCCTCCGACGGTCACGTTGACGGCTCCGGACCCCGGCGCCGTCGTGTCGGAGACGTTTCCGGTATCGGCGACCGCCGACGACAATGTCGCTGTCGCGGGCGTGCAGTTCCAGGTTGACGGAAGAAACATCGGCGGGGAAGCGCTGTCTCCGCCCTATGCGGTCTCCTGGAACACATTGACCGAATCTAACGGATCGCATCTCCTCCGGGCGATCGCGCGCGACCCGGCCGGCAACCATGGTGCGGACTCGGTGTCCGTGACGGTGAACAACGCGATCCCGCCGCCCCCGGCCGATCATCTGGCCGCGGCCTACGCCCTCGACGAAGGTGACGGGGTAACGGTCACCGACGCGTCCGGCAACGGCAACACCGCGGCCCTCTTCGGCCCGACCTTCACGGCCGGGAGAAACGGGCACGCATTGGCATTCGATGGCGCCGGCGACCATGCGGAAGCGCCGAACACGGCGTCGCTCGACATCGGCGGCACCGGGCTGACGATTTCGTGCTGGGTGTTGATCAACTCCATGACCGGTGGGACGGATTACGTGATCGTGGGCAAGCCGTGGAACGCTTCGACGATGGTCAGCCCGTTCTACCAATACGGTCTCGAGTACTCCAACAGTTACTACAAGACCCTGGACTTCTACTTCGGCGATCCATCGGGGAGTTTCCATGGCCCCTTCCGATTGAATCCCAGAGTGGGCGCCTGGATGCACGTGACGTACACCTACGATGGGAACACAATCAAGGGATACGTGGACGGCGTCGAGAGGCTCTCCGTGACCGACGTCAGCAGCCTGCAGCCTCGCGGGCACAGCCTGAGACTCGGGGTCGACGGGGCGTATCAACAGTTCTTCAACGGCGCTGTGGATGACCTACGCATCTACAGCCGCGCGTTGACCTCGACGGAGGTCGTGAGCGTGATGCAGACGCCGGTCGGCGCGACGACAGGCATTGGCGCGGAGGGAGGCGTGGTTCACGAGCGCCTCGCGCTGTCAGCCGGCACTCGAAACCCGTTCGGCTCGACGACCCGGATCTCGTTCGTGGTTCCCGCCGCGGGCGATGTCGAGCTGCGGATCTTCGACGTGTCGGGTCGCGTCGTGCGCACTCTCGAGAGCGGACCGCTTCTTCAGGGAAGTCACTCCGCGGAGTGGGACGGCGCCGGGTCCGACGGCCGGCCGGTCCCCTCGGGCCGCTACTTCATCCACCTCAGGGCCGGCGGCTCCGAGGAGACGATCTCACTCGTCTTGCTGAGGTGACGCCGAGCCTGCGTCGGCCTATCGGATCACCGTGACCTTGCCGCGTGCGACGCTCCGGCCGTCGAGCCCGAGATCCCAGAGGAAGAGTCCCGAACGCTGCGCGGCCGGCAAGAGCGAGAGGGTGCTGGACCCTGCGGGCGCGAAGAACTCCGGCAGCGTGCGGACGCAGCGGCCCTGCAGATCGAAGAAGCTGAGCGACACCCGTCCCGCACGCGGGAGAAAGAGCGTGCCGGCGGTTGATGATCTCAGCGGGTTCGCGAGCGTGAGGGTCGCCGTCTGCGGGCGCGCCCCGAGGACTTCCACCGCCACCGGATTCTCTTGCGAGAGATAGAGCACCGCGTCACCACCGAAGGGGGGCGATAGCACGCGGACAGCGCCTCCCGCCACGTTTCCACCCGGCTCCGTGTGGCCGTCCGCCGGAGAGAACCACTCGATCGCCAGCGATCCGGCCGTGCCGGTGAGATCGAGGCTGAAGCCCCCGCCCTCGCTGTACACGAGATACTCCGCATCAGGCGATTGGGACTTGGCGAGGCAGTACCCCGACGATGACAGCATCGTGCTCGGCGTCATCGCGATCAGGTCGGCCCGCTCCGCGTACCCGCGCGCCGCGCCGAGGTTCCAGCGCACGTTCTCCCAGTACGGGCCGCCGTCATACTCGTCCATGAAGATCGGATTCTCGCCGCGCATGAACGACTTCCACACGAACGCTCGATCGCCGCAAACGCCGCAGAAGTGGTCCGTGTCGGCCAAGATCACTTTGGCGCCGTCGTTCAGCGGGCGGTCATCCATCGGGCCGTTGGGCGAGATCCAGTCGGCATCGCTGTCGAAGAGCTCCTGGTTGTGACCATCCGGGTACTCCACGGTCATCCCGATCGGATGCTGCTCCGGCAGCGCAGCCTCGTAGGCTCGAATGACGGCGATCATGTGGTACTGCCAGGCTGTCGCCTCGCTGTGGCTCTCGTTGCTGATCT
The DNA here is from genome assembly GCA_020052115.1 of Candidatus Eiseniibacteriota bacterium. GTDB lineage: Bacteria > Eisenbacteria > RBG-16-71-46 > JAGVPR01 > JAGVPR01 > JAGVPR01. Next base: position 2,778 of record JAGVPR010000210.1, on the reverse strand, counting down.
CGTAGAGGACGTTGTCGAGATCGTTGACGGAATCAATCACCTTCCTGACGTAGGCTTCCCGAAGCGCAAGGACCGCCGGATTGCCCATCTCGTGGGTCTCTTCGCCGCTGTCGTCGCTGTTCGTGTCGCCGTCGATCCCGTTGACGTTGTTCGTGGAGCGAAACGGATGCCCGTGCCAGGGATTCTGCAGCCCGACGCCGTTCTTGCTCTTGGCCACGCTGAAGCCGTCGAAGAGCATGACCGACACGTACATTCCCCGAGCTTGGGCTTCCACACAACGCTGCCGGAGCCGGTCGAAGTAGGGCTGCGACCACTGCGTGAGGTCGAACCTGGGCAGCCCATCGAGTGCGAGGCCCGGGCCGGTGCGCTCCCACGGCGGCCCCGGGGAGAACCAGAGGTCGTCGTCGCTCAGCGCCGTGAGCCAGCGCGATTGCTCCCACGTCCAGAGGCGAAAGAAGTTGTGCCCACGCACCTCGAGAAAGTCGAGATAGGCTTCGTAGTCGAACACCGGCGGCGGATACCCGTTCCCCCCATCGAGCAGGTTCGTCCACGTGTGGGATCCCGTCAGGTAGACGGCCCGACCGGAATCGTCGGTGAAGTAGCGAGGGTTGACCGGGCTCACGTGCAGGGGGCCGGCCGCTCCAGCTGCGGCGTGGGCCATCGTCGCGGCGAGCAGAATCGCCGGGAGCGGAATCCGAGAACTGAAGGGCACCCGGGGCATTTGACCTTCGATCTGATGGTGTAAAAGCGCCTCGGTTCGGACTGCCCTCAATCATACAGCAGAGGCAGCGCACTGGGCCAGCGGTCACTGCCTCACGACGACCAGTTTCTTCGATTGATCGTCCTGCCCGTCATCGAGCCGGATGAAGTAGACGCCGCTCGCGGCGATCTCTCCATTGGCGTTACGTCCGTCCCAGTTGGCGACATGCCGGCCGGGGCGGCCGTCTCCCTCGACGAGTCTCCGTACGCGCCGGCCGGTCACGTCGTAGATCGCGACCGTGACACTGCGTCCCTGCCCGACCGCGTACCGAATCGAGGTTTCGCCGCGCGAAACGTTCGGCCAAACCGCGCTCAGCTCGGAGCGTGCAGGCGCCGTCTCGTACTCCAAATCTCTGAGCACCCACTGATCGGGATCGAGCGCGATTCGATCCACCGTGAAGCCCGCGTGTAGTTCGAAGTCCTGCACCCGGCGATCCTGGTTGATGTAGGCCGCGATGCTGTCGCCTTCCAACGAATAGAGCCGCACTTCCCAGAGCGCGGGGAAGAACTCCGGCTGCTCCGGATAGGGCGAGCCGTGAGGGTAGTCCGGGCCCGCCTGCGTCTGCTCGAGATGGAGGAAGACATCGCCGGCTTCGGCGCCCCAGCTCCAACGCACGTTGGGGTGTTCCGTGCCGTGCAGCCAAGGCGAAAAGAACCAGCCGAGGTCCATTCCCAGCGTCTCTTGGGCGAACGCCACGAACTCGACGGTCGAAACGGAACCATAGACGAAGTTCGCGTTCGTCGCGTACGCGCGCAGGAACTCGAAGAATCGGCGGTCGCCCTCGATCGCGCCTTGCTCGGCCCTGAGCACGCCCCGGAGCATGTGAAGCACCCACGCGCCCTTCGAATACACCATGGTGGGATCGAAGAGGTAGGTGGGATCGTAGATCGTGCCGTTCTCGAATACGGCATCCACCGGATGCCGTTGGGTCATGTGCCGGCGGTACTCCGAGAGCCCTCTCCGCTGCTCGATGAAGAGCGCCTCGCTATATGTAGCGAAGCCCTCGTTGAGCCAGATGTCGTTCCAGTCGGCCGGCGAGATCGAGTTTCCGAACCACTGATGGGCCATCTCGTGCGCAAGGAGGTGGTCGAATGTGTGCTTCCCGTCAATGAAGTACCTCCCGTAGCTCGTCATGGTCTGGTTCTCTTGCGCGGCGCTCCAGGTCACTTCGGCATGGCCGTACTTCTCAATGCCCAGGGAGTCGCCGGCGAAAGGATAGGGGCCGAAGAGCAACTCGAAATCCGCCATCGCTTCCGGCGCGACGGAGAGATCCTCGCGCGCCAGGGTCGAGTCGTCCGGAAAGGCGAAGTTCTGGATCGGGAAGTCATAACCCGTCACGGCCGAGTGATAGGGATCGCTCCACTCGACGTAGTTCGAGAGCGCGATCGAGAAATTGTACGCCGTCATCGGATACCGGGTCCGCCAATGCGTCGTCGCCGTGCCGTCCCCGTTGTCCGCGCGGGAGAGGCGAAGGCCGTTGGAGCAAGCGACGAGGGACGACGGCGCCGTGATCCGCATCTCGCCGGTGGCCTTGTCCCCCAGCGCGTCCTTGCACGGCCACCACGTATGGGCGTAATCCGGCTCGCTGAGGTTCGCCACGACGTGGAATCTCGTCTCGCCCGATCTGTAACTCGAGAAGAAATTCTCGCCCAGGGATGTCTCTTCCGGCCGAGCCGTGTACGTGACACGCAAGGTGTCTCGCCCGCCGGCCGCCACCGAGTGCGCCAAACGGATCGCGACTTGCTCGCTCCCGAGCGGTTCGACCGTTGCGGGCCCCGCGGTCGAGAGCGCGCCGTGGATCACGATCGTCGTGGCCGCATCCAGCACCACCGCGTCGAGGGCGACCAGCGCCCTCAAGGTGATCAAGACGGTGCCTTCGATCTTTGCGCTGTCTGGATAGACGGAGAGATCGAGAGAGCAGTGTTCGATGTCGTAGTCGTTTCGCGGGTCGCCGGCAAAGACGGCCGCCGGCGGTGCGACGTCGAGACCGAACGGCTTGTCGGAGGCCGGCCGCGCGG
>JAGVPR010000003.1 GCA_020052115.1 Candidatus Eiseniibacteriota bacterium | reverse complement strand
GGGGCGGGGCGACGCTCGCCGCGGAGCGCGGCGACTGGAGCCTCCGTCTCGTCCTCGATGCCGTCTCGAAACGGTACCTCAACGAGGCGAACACGAAGTGGCTCGCGGCGCACGCGACCGTGGACGTGGGGCTCCTCGCGCCTCTTGCGCGCGGCCTCTCGGCGGAAGTCGAGTTGCGCAACGTCGCCGACGACGCCTATGTGGATGTGGCCGACTATCCGGTGCCGGGTCGCGAGTGGTCGCTCCGCCTGCGCTACGCGCACCGCCATGGAGGAGAGCAATGAGGGCAAGGCTCGCTGTAGTTTCGATCATCGTCGCGATAGCGGCAGTTCTCTGGGGCTGCGCCGACAACGAGAATGGGCCGGCGGGATGCCCCGTGCCGGGGCGCACGCCCGCGCTCTTCGTGGTCAACGGCCTCGCCGAGACCCTGGCCCGATACGACATCGCCTCCCGCGCGGTCACCTGCCAGCGCGTCATCCTCGGCCGTGAAGATGCCATCGCCGCGCCCAACGCGGCCCTGGTTCACGGAGACAGGATCTACATCGTCAACTCGCTGGCGAATACCGTGGATGCGTTCTCACTCCCCGGGCTCTCGCGCGCCGGGGCGGTGGACATCGGCGCGGGCAACAGCCCGTGGGCGATCGCCGTAGCCGGCGATCACGCCTTCGTCACGAACTGGCAGTCCGGAGATCTCGTGCGCGTGGATCTCGGGAGTCTCGCCGTGACCGGACGCACGCACGCGGGCACCGGCGCCGAGGGGCTTGCGGTGGCGGCCGGCCGGGTCTTCGTCGCGAACTCGGGCTACGACCTCTCGACCTACAGCTACGGTCCCGGCACCGTCACCGTCCACGACGAGGACACGGGTGCGGTGGAAGACACACTCTTCGTCGGCGTCAATCCCCAGGTCGTGCTTGTGGATTCCTCGGGCGTCGTTCACGTTCTCTGCACGGGAGACTACGGCGCGCTCCGGGGCCGCGTCTTCTTCGTGGATCCCGCCATCCCCGCGGTCATTGACTCGCTCGAGCTGGGAGGCTCGCCCGGCTTCGCGGCCCTCGCCGATTCGGGAAAGGTGTTCGTCTCCGGGGCCTCGGGCGGGCTCATGCTCTACGATGCGTCGCGACGCGTCGTTCTCCGCGGGCCGGGGGATCCGGTGTACGACGGCGGGAATCTCTGGGGGCTCGCGTTCGATCCGGAGGAGCAGCGTCTCTACGTGTCCGACTTCGACGACGACGGAGTGCGCGTCTTCGACACGGTGACGGGCGCTCAGCTCGCGTCCTTCGCGAGCGGCGACGGGCCCGTCGCCTGCGCGTTCTATAGGCCCTGAGCGGGGCGGAGCGGTGTCACCGCAGCTCCGGCCGCGGCGCGCTCGACTGGAGCTTCTGACGCGGAAGGAGGGGCCGGAAGAACGGCTCCATCTCCTTAGGGATCTTGGGCAGCGGGAACTTGAGGAGACCGGAGACCTGTCCCTCGCGCGGCGCGCAGACGCGGAGCCGCGCCGGGATGATCCCGAGCCTGAGCACGTTCTCGCTCGGCACCGCCTCGCCGTCCAGCTCCACCGGGAGCGGGCGGTCCCCCGAGATCACGACATCCATCGCGCGGCGGCATTCCGCCTCGGGCATCCTCTCGATCTGCCCCGTGAAAAGCTTCGGCAGGTGATAGAGGACGCGCAGCGCGTCCACGTTCTGGATGATCGTCAGGTCGAGGAGCCCGTCGTCGGGCTCCGCGGAGGGCGCGATGCGCGCACCCCACCCGTACTGCCGGGAATTCGCGACGACGATCATCAGCGGAGTGCGAACGAAGGTGTCGCCGTCCACGTGGAACGTCGTGGGCTGCGCCCGGTACTGCTGGAAGGCGCGCATCGAGAGGAAGAAGTAGGGCAGCACGCCGCGGGGGGCATCCTCGCCGCGCGCGTTGAACATCTGCCCGACCAGCGCGTCGAAGCCGATGCAGGCGATATTGAAGAAGAAGCGGTCCCCGAAGGTGCCGATGTCGAGGATCCGAACCTGCCCCTCGTCGAGGATGCGACACGCGGGATCAATCGCGGAGGGGATACCCAGCTCACGCGCGAGCCCGTTGCCGGATCCCTTCGGGATGATGCCGAGCGCGGCCTCTGTGCCCATGAGGGCTCGCGCTACCTGATGCACCGTTCCGTCTCCGCCGACGGCGACGACCCGCTCCGCGCCGCCCTCGACCGCGGCGCGCGCTCTCTCGTACGCCTCGGCCGCATTCGCGGGCGTGAAGAGGTCCACGCGGTGGCCGCGCTCGGAGAGCAGCCGCTGGATCTCCTCGGCTTCCTTGAGCGGATTGCGGCCGATGCCGGAATTAGGGTTGAGGATGCAGGCGATCTTCACCAGGGGTACCTCCCCGGCCGCAGTATAGCAGAGCGATCATGCCCTGCCGGTCCGCCGTTCGCTTGCGATTCAGCGACCGAAGTTCCAGGCACCCACGATCTCGAAGAACGAATCGTCCTCGAACACCATGCGGATTTCCCCCATCAACGACTGCGAATCGCTCATCTGGCGCTCGATGCCGCCCGTGATGGAGAACCCCAGCGTGGTGTCCGAGTCATCGAACGGCTCGGGGACGTTGTCAATCTTCGCGTAGAGAAGATCGAGCCCGCCGCCGGCGTAGAACCACGTGCCGTCGGCGATCGGGGCGTCCTTGAACAGGTAGTGCACTTCCGGATTGATCGAGATCAAGGTGAGGTAGTCGCCGAAGCCGATGGAGGCGTTCGGCATGAAGCGCAGATTCGTCGTGAATTCGCCGAGATCGAGCTGTCCCCCGACGAGAAACTGGTCGGGATCGAGGCGGAACCCCGCGCGCACGCCGGCACCCATGAAGCCCATGTCGGTTTCGGCGGTCGCGACTCCGGCGAGAATGAGAAGTCCGAGAGCCGCCATGCAGAGGTATTTCATGTCGTTCCTCCCAGGAATGGGGGTCGTCGTTTGCCGTCAGGGGGCTTGGCTACCGACACAGAATCTAAGCGAGGAGCCGCCCCTGATGCAACCCCGCGGACTCGGGGCGGGCGGGACGGGCAAAGGGCGCGGGCTCAAGACTTGCCGTCCGGATGCCGAACGGTGATGGACGGGACCCATTCCAGCTGGGGGGACACGGTGAACTTCGCGAGGCGCGCTCCGAGGTCGAAGAAGGCTCTCACGCTGCCGGGCATCGAGCGGCGCAACTGGTGGCTCTGGTCCATCACGCTCTCGCTGATCGCCACGCTCGGGCTCGCCGTCGCCTTCTTCTCGATCTCCGCCGTCTCGGATGTTGCGAAGCGCCTGCAGAACGAGGCCAGCATCCAGGTGCTGCTCACGAGCCTGCTCGGACTGATCGTGGTCTTCTGCCTGTACCTGATCCTGAAGCAGCGGGAGCTGGGAATCCTGCGGCAGCGCCTTTTCAACGAGAACCGCCAGACCGGACTGCTTCAGGCTCACGTGGACATGCTGACGAATCTCCTCGAGGCGGCCGCAGCGCTCGGCCTGCAGCTCGACTTGACGACGGTCCTCGACGCCGTGGTCACGCGCGCCACCCGCGCGCTCAACGCCGATCAGTGCGCCGTGCTGCTCGCGGATGGGGAAGCGGGTCGCTTGTCGTGCCGCGCACAGAGCGGCTTGCAGGATCCGCGCCTGCTGGACGGCGAGTTCGACACGGATTTGTGGGCGCGGCTCTGGGCTGCCGGTTCGGATGAACCCCTGGTGCGCGGCGCAGAGGCGGCGGGGCCGCCTCCCTCGGGCGCGTGGCCCGTCTCCTCATCGGTCGCGGCGCCGTTGTTCATGCAGGAGCGGTTCATCGGTGTGCTGATCGCGTCGAGGGCCGCGGGCGCGGAACCGTTCTCGGAGGCGGATGCTCGGCTCGCGTCCTTGTTCGCGGCCCTCGTGACGAGCGGCGTCGAGCGGGCGGATCTCTACGAGAGGCTCGATCGCCGGGCGCGAAGCCTCGAGGCCGCAAACCGCAAGTTGCAAGAGCTGAACGAGGTCAAGGAGATGTTCCTCACCACGGCCTCGCACGAACTGAAGACGCCGCTGACGAGCATCATCTCGTGCGCGGACCTTCTCGCTTACGAGGATCTCTCCGAGGAAGACCGGCGGGTCTTCGTCGGCAAGCTCCGATCCCAGGGCAAGACACTTCTCGGCCTCATCGAGGACCTGATGGATCTCTCCAGGCTCCGGCTGGGGCTCGTCAGGCTGAACATCGCGCCTGCGAACCTCAACGACATCGTCGCCACCGCGCTGGAGTCTGCGGAGCCGACGGTGGCCGTCAAGGGGCTCGATCTGGGCTTCCACCCCGACCCGGATCTTCACGAAGCGGAAGTGGACGAGACAAAGGTGGTGCAGATCGTCCTGAACCTCGTCGGTAATGCCACGAAATTCACCGACCCGGGCGGCCGCATCGACGTGTCCACGCACGGCCTCGGCGAGGAGTTCGAGATCGCGGTGGCCGACACCGGCCGCGGGATACCGCCCGAGGCGGTCGAGCGGATCTTCGAAGCGTTCACGCGTCTCGAGGATCCCTACACTCCGAAGACGCGGGGCATGGGGGTGGGATTGCATCTCGTCAAGCAGATCGTCGAGCTGCATGGGGGACGCGTGTTCGTGGAGAGCGAACTGGGGAAGGGGAGTACGTTCCGCTGCCGGTTCCCGTCGCGGTTCCGAAGCCCCGCGGACATCCCGGGCTCAGCGCATGAGGAGGATGCGTCGCGTGATCAAGGCTCCTTCGCTGCGTAGGCGCACGAAGTAGATCCCGGCGGAGAGCGTTCTTCCGCCCTCATCCTCGCCTCGCCACGCGATCTCGCGCACCGTTCCGGAACCCTCCGTCTCGCGCAACTCGCGGACCCGCCGGCCCCGCACGTCGAAGATCGCGATCGAGATCTCCCCAGGCCCCGCACCCTCGACGCGGAAGACCTGGCCCGGATGGAACGGGTTCGACGTCGTGAGCGCGAGCGGAAGCGTCTTTACGAGCGCCGAGACCGGTCCGATGACCGTCTCCTCACCGTTTCGCTCGATGAGGCGCACCCAGTAGCTGTAGCGCGTTCCGGGGCGCACGCTCCGGTCGAGGAATTCGTTTTCCCCCACATTGGGATTCTGAATGCCGCCGAGGAAGGCGCGCTCGGACCCTTCGGCCGCGCGCTCCACGCGATAGCCTGCGACGGGCTGGCCCGCCGGCAGGCCCCAGCGCAAACGCACTGCTCCTCTCTCGGCCACCGCCTCGAAGTGCGTCACCGAGACGGCGGTCTCCCTGTTCGGATCTCGCACCTCGTATTTTCCGTCAACCATCGGCACGAAGCGAAGCGACCGGCCCGCGAGGATGAAGTTCGCGTCCGCCTGATGCACGAAGTTCTCGAACACGCCGCCCGCCGTGCTCGTCACCGGCAGGGCCGTGAGATCCGCCCCGAGCGGCGGGAGGCCACCGCCGGCGGCGATCCCGACAAGAACGTCCGCGGCGGGACCACCCTCGAAGATCATCTGGATCTCGTTCGTGCCCCCGACCAGCGAGAGACTCGCCGCCAGAGCCGCCGTCTCGCCTGCGACCGGGATCCCCTGGTAGCGCACCGTCAGGAGGCCGCCCGCGCGCTGTATCTCGACGCCTCCCTGGGAGGGATCGAGGTCGCTCCAGTAGAGAGCGATCCGGGGAGGCCCCGCCGCGAGCGATGCGGCGTCGCCGGCGGGTGCTGCGTCTGCATCCTCGAACGTGAGGTTCCCGTTCGAGCCTACGTGCACCGAGTCGTACGTGACGCCGAAGAACGCGAACTGGAAGCCGATGCCGATCGTCGCGGTCGCGTCGTTTGCGAGAAGGATGTCCTGTCCCGCCGGCAGGAGGCCTCGCTCCGAGAGCACCGCCTCGATCGTCGCGAGGTGAAGGCCGCCGTAGAGGGTCCAATCCGCGAGCACGAGGGCCCAGCCGGCGTCGCGAAACCCGGAGGATGCCGAGGAGAAATAGATGGACTCGACGGCGAGCCGGTCGGCGACGTCCCGCCCTAGCGAGTCGCGCACAGCCCACAGCGCGCAGCTCCAGATCTCGCCGTCGGCGTGGACCTCGCCGCGCAGATCGGTGGGGTACACGAGGAAACTGTCCGTGCGCCGGAGGCAGGGCGGAACGTCCGGGGAGTAGCTGGTCGCGTCCCACTCGCCGACGCACGGGTCGCCGCCGTAGCTGGCCGCGAAGTAGTCGCACCAGCCCTCGCTCAGGGCTCGCACCGTCGCGCCCCCGGAGGTGGCCGCGAGCCCGGGAATGACGTTGTGGTGGATCGCGTGCCCGTACTCGTGGATGATGATCTCCTCATCCTCGGCATCGTCCACGCCGCCGTCGCCGAACTCGAGCGCCCGGGCATTGAACTCGTACCATGAGTTGTCGTCGGCCATGTAGTGCACGTCCACGAGGATCTGCCGGTTGTTCGCGTTTGTGAAGCCGAGGTTTTGCAGGCGCCGTTGAAAGCGATCAATGTGGAAGTAGGCATTGACCTCTTCGAATCCCGCCTCGTCGCGGGAGTAGTCGTAGTGGAGCGACGGTTCATTGACTCCCGGGGTCCCCGGCAAGCCGCCCCGAAGGTGTCGGTTGTCCACGTAGGGCCCGCGCACGTAACCGCTGCCGTCGAGTTCGGGCAGCGTGCGGAGAACGCGGAGCGTGTCCACGCCGCTCGTTTCATCCCGAAGCGTCGGATCGCCCGTGGCGCTCACCGGGTTGGGGTCGAAGACGTAGGCGGTCCCGTCCACCGCGACGCGCGCCTCGCTCTCCCGGCCCGCGTGAAGGATGCGGTTCGTGCGAATGAGAGCCGATCCATCCTCCTCGTCCAGGAGGACGAACCAATCTGCGCCGGGCCGGGCAGGGACGAACTCCACCTGCCACGCCGGCCGGAATCCCGACGCGGTCCGCGCCGCGACGCGCGAGACGCGCGGGTCGTCACGAAGCGGCCCCTCGAGCCCGACGGCTTGGATCGCTCGTTCGACGGCCTCGGTCTCCGAGGCGATCGGGCCCGTTCCCGCGGTCTCCGGCTTCAGGAGATCGCCGCCGGGGCGGCTCGTGACGAGGAGAATCTCGCCGGAGAAGTCGTGGTGAACGGCGACCTCCCCCATGTGGATCGGAAGTCCGTGAGCCGGCGAGAGAGGATCATCCACGGTCGTCGCGAAGACAACGTGCAGGCCCCCCGCGCTCTCCAGGGCCGACGTCGCGCCGAGAGCGGTTCCGGCCAGACCGAAGAACTCCCCGCGGTCCTGGACGAACCGGCGGGCCGTCTCGACGGCGGATGTTGTCGCCGCTCCCGCGGGCCGGGGCGAAAGCGATGTCTCCCCGTCGAGGATGCGCGCTAGAACACGCACGGATCCCTCGGGCGTTCGCTCGACGCGAAACGTCTCCGCGAAGAGCGCCCGGGGGAGGAGCAGGACGAGCCCGAAGGCGAGAATGAGAATCCGGCGCATCGTTCGAATTATAGCCGCCGGCCCGCGGGAGGGTCAACGAAGGCGACGAGAGGCCCGCGCCTGTCGAGAGGCCCGCGCCTTGACACCGCGGAGAACCGGCCGCTACGCTGGCTCCGCTCTTTCACCGTGCCGGCTGCACGACTCTTGACGGAGGCGACGATGGCCAAGCTGACGTATTACGGGCATGCCTGCTTCCTCGTCGAATCGGATGGAACGGCGATCCTCATAGATCCGTTCCTCGAGGGCAATCCCCTCGCTTCCATCGGCCCCGGGGAAGTGCGGGCCGACTTCATCATCGTGACGCACGGGCACGGCGATCACCTGGGTGACGCGATTCCGATCGCGAAGAGGACCGGGGCCACGGTGATCTCCAACTTCGAGATCGCGTCGTACTGCGGAAAGCAGGGCGCGAAGATTCATGCGATGCACATCGGCGGCTCCGCCGCCTTCCCGTTCGGCCGGGCCAAGCTCACCCAGGCGCTTCACGGATCGTCGTTCCCCGACGGGTCCTACGCGGGCAATCCGGCAGGGGTCATCCTCTGGATGGGGGGCCGCGTGCTCTATCACGCCGGCGACACCGGGCTCTTCATGGACATGCAGCTCATCGGCGAGGCGGGGCTCGACGTGGCGATCCTCCCGATCGGCGACAACTTCACGATGGGGATCGAAGACGCGGTGCGCGCGACACGCTTTCTCAAGCCGAAGACGGTGGTGCCTATGCACTACAACACGTTCGGCATCATCGGCGCCGATCCGGGCGCCTTCCGCGAGAGCGTGGAGCGGGAGAAGCTGGCGAGCGTGGTCGTTCTCGAACCCGGGAAGAGCTGGGAATTCTGATCCGAGCGGGATCGAAACGAAGCCGCGGCCGGGAATCGCCCCGGCCGCGGCTCTGAGTGGCTCCTGCTATCGCTTGAGCTGGCGCATCCCCAGGCGTGTGGGTGTCGGTTCTCCGAGCGGGGAATTGCCCATCCACACGACCGCCCGCGCGATCAGGGTCGGCACGGTGGTCGCCGTGACCGATGTGCCGGTCACGCGGCCTCTCGGACCGTAGTTGTCAGAAGTCTGGATGTTCGTGCGCTCCACCCAGTGGACGAGGACCAGGGCGTCCGCTCCCACTTCCCGCCCCGCCTGCTGAAGCGCGGTGATGCAGCTGTCGGCCTGACTCTCGCTGCCTTCGACGCGGATTTCGGCCACGACGAGATGAGCCCTCGGCGGCACCGAGGCGAACATCGGCATGTCAATGCCGGCCGGTTTCGGAGCGTATTCCTGAGTCGTGAGAGGGAGGATCTGGACCGACGGCCGGGTCGAGCACCCGGCCAGGACCGCCGCGGCGGCGAGCACGAGCAACATCCAAGGTCTCATGAACGGCCTCCTTCTGGATTGTCGCCCGACGCGGGCGCCGAGTCATGGATCGGCCGCTTTCGGGGACATCCTGAGAACCGGCTGGAATGTGGCCGGCTCGGGGCCGGAGGGGCTACTCGCCCGGCGGCAGCGCTGCCGGCGGGCTGTGCGCGAGGAGGGTGTCGCTGAGGCCCTTTCGGAGCCACACGGGGAGCGCACGGGCCTTCCCGTCACGCCCGACGAGGATGTGCACCGTGCTGCCGAGGGCCAGCGACGTCGCGCCGCAGCGGATCTCGTACTCGAAGGTGACCTCGCGGGAGCGGATCTCTTCGATCCATGTCGTGACGGCGATTTCGTCGTCGTAGCGCGCGGGGCTGGTGAGGCGGCATTCGACGTCCGTGACGGGGAAGTGGAGCCCTCGCGCCTCGAGTTCGCGATAGGGGAGGCCCACCTCGCGGAGATACGCCGTCCTCCCGACCTCGAACCACACGAGGTAGTTGGCGTAATACACCACGCCGAAACCGTCCGTTTCGGAATAGCGGACCCTTTGGAGGATGGTCACACTCCTGTGCATGCGGCGCCCTCCCGAGGGTCTGAATCGATTCCGGATTCCCCGGGTCGAAAGGCGGGAGATGATCCCGGAGGTCTCATGGTCTTCTTCATCGTCATCGCCGTCTACGTCATCCTCGTCGCCGTGGTGCTGCCGCGCCTCGGCGTTCCGACCTGATTCTCTCCGGGCGCCTCCGGTCGGGGGTGTCGCCTGCCTAGAACGCCGTCGCCTCCTCCAGAAGGCGGGTCAGATCGGCGATCTTCACCCGCGTCTGAGTCATCGGGTCCCGTTCGCGAACCGTGACGGTCTCGTCCTCGCGCGTCTGTGAATCCACGGTGAGGCAGAATGGCGTTCCCGCCTCGTCCTGCCGCCGGTATCGCCGTCCGATCGCTCCGCTCTCGTCGTAGAACACGTCGAAGCGCTTGCGGAGCATGTCCACGATCCCGTGCGCCGTCTCCGGCATGCCGTCGCGCTTGACGAGGGGGAAGATCCCCGCCGTCACTGGCGCTATCTTCGGAGAGAGCCGCATGACGAAGCGGGTCTCTCCCTCGATCGTCTCCTCGTCGTAGCCGTCCACGAGGCAGGTCAGGAGCGTGCGGTCGCACCCGGCCGAAGTCTCGATGATGTAGGGCAGGTACCGCTCCTTCGTCTCCTCGTCGAAGTACTCGAGCTTCTTGGCCGAGAACTCCTGGTGGCGCGTGAGATCGAAGTTCGTGCGGTTGTGGATCCCCTCCAGCTCCTTCCATCCGAACGGGAACTCGTACTGGATGTCGAAGGCCGCCTTGGCGTAGTGCGCCAGCTCATCCTGGCCGTGCGGATGGAAGCGGAGCCGCTCGGGCTTGAGTCCGAGCTGCCCATACCACTGCATCCGTTGCTCGCGCCAGTACTCGAACCACGTTTCGTCCGTCCCGGGCCTGACGAAGAACTGCATCTCCATCTGCTCGAACTCGAGCGTGCGGAAGATGAAGTTGCCCGGCGTGATCTCGTTTCGAAACGCCTTGCCGATCTGCGCGATGCCGAACGGGACCTTCTGGCGGCTCGATTGCCTCACGTTGTCGAAGTTCACGTAGATCCCCTGCGCCGTCTCCGGCCGCAGGTAGATCACCGAAGCCTCGTCCTCGACGGGCCCCATGAACGTCTTGAACATGAGATTGAACTGCCGCGGATCGGTCAGCTCGCCGCCGCAGTTGGGGCAGCGGGGACCCTCGATCTCGTCCGCGCGGTGGCGCTGCTTGCACTTCTTGCAGTCCACGAGCGGGTCGGAGAAGGCCGCCACGTGCCCGGAGGCCTCCCACACCCGCGGGTGCATCAAGATCGCCGCATCGAGCCCCTCGACGTCATCGCGCAGCTGTGTCATGGCGTGCCACCAGAAGCGCTTGATCTTGTTCTTCAGCTTGACCCCGAGCGGTCCGTAGTCCCAGCACGCGTTGATGCCGCCGTAGATCTCGCTCGAAGGGAAGACGAAGCCGCGTCTCTTCGACAAAGAGACCAGCTTGTCCATCGTCGTGTCGGTCACGCCCATGCTCGCAGGTTCCTTTCCTCTCACAGAAATGCCCTCCCGCCCGGCCGGGCAGAGGGCTCCGGACGAGGCCGCCCGTGTTCGTGAACCCTGCGAGGATAGAGGAATGCGACGGGATCGGTCAAGGCGGGGGCCGCGGCTGCGGAAGACGATGCCCGCTGTGCCCTTGGCTTGTGACCGCCGCGCGGAGCCGCCTATACTCGGCCGGAGCGCCACCGACACGGAGAGAACGAATGCCCGATCCCACGATGCAGGAGCTTCTCGATGCGATCCAGACGATGGCCCGTCAGGCGGGCGCAATCATCATGGAGCACTATCGCGATCTCCGCCCCGCCGAGATCGAGTTCAAGGGCCGCCGCGATCTCGTGAGCGTCGCGGACAGGGCGAGCGAGCGCTTCCTCACGGAGGAGATCGGGCGCCGCTTTCCGGGGCACCGGGTGCTCGGCGAGGAGTTCGGCGGGGGCCAAGGAGGCGGCGACTGGCTCTGGTCGCTCGATCCTCTCGACGGGACGACGAACTTCGTGCACGGCCATCCGATCTTCTGCGTCTCGATCGCCGCGGCCCGGCGCGGACGCCTTATCGCCGGCGCCGTGTACGCGCCCGTTTTCGACGATCTCTTCACCGCGGTGGACGGCGGTGGAGCCGAGCGCAACGGCGATCCGATCCGGGTCTCCCTCGAGACGGATCTCTCGAAGGGACTGCTCGCGACCGGTTTCCCGTACGCTCTGAACGAGACGGAAGACAACAACCTCGGGCACTTTGCGCGCCTCGCCTTGCGCACGCAGGCGATCCGGCGCTGCGGCGCCGCCGCGCTCGATCTGGCCTGGGTGGCCTCCGGGATCTACGACGGATTCTGGGAGATGGGCCTGCACCCTTGGGACATGGCCGCCGGAGCGCTGCTCGTGCGTGAGGCGGGCGGGCGGGTCACAGACTTCGAGGGCGGGGAGGGGTTTCTCGATTCGGGTCGCATCGTCGCGACGAACGGAGCCCTTCACGGCTCGATCCTCGCGGCACTGAGGGAAGATGTCGGGGGCGCCGGCGCCCCTCGATAAGCGGCGCGCTCAGTTCTTCAGCTTCAACTCCGACACGGGCCTTCGCCCGGTGAAGCCCGAGTCAATCTCGTGCCAGTAGCCGATCTCCTTCTCCCCGAGCATCCAGCAGAGGAAGATCAGGCGCCCGTCGTGGACGCAGTAGAAGTCCACGAGTCCTTGGTGCACGTCTTTTACGATGCACCCGATCTCCTGGACGCGTCGAAGCCGCCCATTGAAGCGCGAGACCTGGGAGTCGAACTCCAGCTTGCGCTCGACGTACTCGCGGTGCTCGGGGCTCCGCGGTTCGGTTGCGCCGATCAGATCGAGGACGGAGATCCTGTCGCGGAGCGAGAGCACGCGGCCGTGGCTATGCCGGATCGTGCGCAACAATTCGGTCAGCTCGGGGAGAAGCTCGGAAGCCTCCTGAAGCGAGAAGACCTTGTGACTCATGGTGATCGCGCCGCCTCCCCCGTAGTTTCCTCGGATACCAGCCGGCACTACGCCCCTGCGAGAATAGGGTTCGGTCGGTGCTGGGGTCAAGGCGGCGAGTCCCGGCGGCGAGTCCCGG
Source organism: Candidatus Eiseniibacteriota bacterium (assembly GCA_020052115.1). Classification (GTDB taxonomy): domain Bacteria; phylum Eisenbacteria; class RBG-16-71-46; order JAGVPR01; family JAGVPR01; genus JAGVPR01. The sequence continues at coordinate 9,700 of JAGVPR010000003.1, read as the reverse complement.
CGCCGGGCAAAAAAAAGGGGAGGCATCCCCCTTGCCGCGTGCGCCGTTCCGCACGGCAACCCGGCAACAAAGGCGTTGGCTTGGCTTTTGCCGTGGGACACGGTAGACACGTCGGCCGCAGGGCTGCCTCCGCTCTGCATTGTTTATGTATGACGGTCCGGATGGTGTCAAGGGCTGCAGCTGCTTAATTTTCCCTGCGCTCGCCGGCGTCTTCGGGAATGAGCGGAATGGACGGGTTCAGAGCCAGCCGCGCCGCTTGAAATACGTCAGCATCCCCGCGGCCACGGCGGCCATGAGCAGCAGTGCGGCGGGGTATCCATAGGGGGACCGCAACTCGGGCATATAGTGGAAGTTCATCCCGTAGATTCCGGTAATGAGTGTGAGCGGCAGTATCAAGGTCGCGATGATCGTCAGAACTTTCATGACCTCGTTCAGTCGGTTGCTCACCGAAGAAAGATACGCCTCGAGCGCGCTCGTGATCATCTCGCGGTGGAGCTCCGTCAGCTCCGAGACGCGGTAGAGATGGTCGTGCACATCCCGGAAGAAGAGCCGGCCCTCACGCGAAACGAGATCGGACTCGTCATTTCCGATCTTGCGGAGGACCTCACGCTGCGGCACCAGGAGGCGCCGGAGGTGCACGACCACGCGCTTCAATTCGAGAATCTCGAGGAGGACCTCGCGCTTGGGCTCGTGGATCACGCGCTCCTCGAGGACGTCGAGCTGCCGATCGAGCGACTCGGAGACCGGTATGTATTCGTCCACGAGCGCATCCAGCACCTCGTGCAGGATGAACTCGGCGCCTCGGTTCATCGTCCGGGACGAACTCCGGCACCGGCTCATCACCTCTTCGATCGGGCGAACGGTCGGGTAGTGGAAGGTGACGACGTAGTTCGGACCGAGGTAGCAATCCAGCTCGATCGGCTCCAGCTTCTTGGCCTTCGAGTCGTACTCGATCGCGTGGATCACGAGGAAGAGATAGCCGTCGTACACATCGAGCTTCGGCGAGGCGACATCGAAGATGCAGTCGTCAATCGTCAGAGGATGAAAGCGGAAGACCGACGCGAGGACCTCGGTCTCCTCGTCGCTCGGGTCGGACAGATCCACCCAGAAATGCGTGCTCGGATCCCCGATGAGCCGGCGCACGCGCTCGGCATCGAACTCGCCGATCGCAGCCGAGCCGCCGGAGCCCCGTTCGATGAACCGGATCATCCTCTGTGTCCGCTCCCGCCGATTCGCGACGAGGGCGGGGGCCCTCTGCCGAGCCCCCGCCCCGTCTTGCGATCGCTTCCGCCTCCCTCTCGGGAGCGGCTAGAAGTGGAACCGCACCGTGAAGTGATGGATGTCGTCGAACCAGTCGCTCACCGGCACGAAGGCGTAGTCGGCGAACATGTCGCTGCCTGCCAGGCGCACGCGGAATCCGACGCCGAACGCACCCCGGTCGAACAGGTAGCTGTCCTGCCCGGTCGCCACGAAGGAGCCGCGAGCGAAGAACGTCTCGCGGTAGGCGTATTCGGCCCCCATGCGGTACTCGTCGTCGGAGAAGTTGTTGCTCTGAAACGTCCCCGCCACTAGTCCCCGGCTCTCATCACCGAGCGGCCGCTCGTACGAGGCGCCGAACTGGAATGACGACGGGAGCTCGAACGCCGCAGACTGCGTCTTGAACGAGCGCCGCTGGGAGAACGGATTCTGGTCCGGCGGCAGGAGGAGCCGCTCGAAATCAGGTCCGTCAAAGGTCATGCTCGGCCCGAAGTGCTTCATCACCAAGCCGAGCTTCAGTCCTTGCAGGCCCGGATGGTACTGGAACCCGAAATCGAACGCCACGCCCTTGGCCGACTCCCTCAGGATGCTCTCGTTGACGTACATCCCGGTCACGCCGAAGAGGACCCTGTCGGTCATGGCGCGGGCAAAGGTCAGTCCGATCACGCTCATGGTGGGTGAAGCGATTTCGCCGGTCCCTTCCGGCGCCTCTTCGGTCGTAACGACCATGTCTCCGACCGAAAGCACCTTCACGCTTGCCCCGATCGTGCCGAAGCCCACCGGGGCGTTGACCGCAAAGTACTCCACGTCCATGTCGGCGATGTACGGCTGATGAGAGAAGAGGACCTGCGTCGCCTCGCTGTTTCCGGCGCCCGCCGGGTTCCAGTAGAGCGCGCTGACGCCGGCGACCTCGGAAACGACGGCGCCGCCCAGCGCGGTCTCACGCGCCCCGACGGGAATCCGGAGCTCCTGCGCTCCCGCGGTCCCGAGGCGGTCGGCCGAGGCGTAGGCAGTCGCGGAGGCGGCCGCCAGGACGGCGGCCAAACCCACCGCAAGGATTCTCGGTCTCATAATACGCTGCCTCCTTCGGAATAATGGGCGGGAAGCCCTTTCGGGCGCCCGCTACTCCGACCTAGTAGGTATTCAGTCTTTCCTTCTCGACGAAGACCGCCATCTTTCCGAATCTCTCGCCGACCCCTGGCGCGTCAACATGCCAGATGAAGATGCCGCTCGCGACGGGGATGCCGTTCTCGGTGAGCAGATCCCACTCCGCCTGAGACGTGGTCGGATCGGTCTTCTCGGGGAGCGTCCGAACGAGATCGCCCGCGAGGTTGAATATCCTGATCGTGCACTTCGCCGGGAGGTTCGTGAACTTCACGCGGCGATCGAATTGATCGAACTCGTAGGTGGAGCGATTGAGGTACGGATTCGGGACGACGAGGATTCTCTGGAGATCTGCCTTGGCGTCCGCCTTCTCGACGGTCGGCGCGGCAGGCGAGAATTCGAACACGTCGGCCGGGGTATTCACGCGGTTCGGTTCCAGCGTCAGAACCCCCTCGTCGCTCAGGACCGGGATCGGCACGTCGGTGTCGGGATCCGATCTCTGCCCGAGCCAGAGCACCCACTGCACGTCGAGATCCGCGCCGAAGTTGATGAGCGCCGGGCCCTCCGTGTAGGCCGCCCCCGTTGGGTCGTACGTGCTGTCCATGATGAACAAGTAATTGTATTGCGTGTCCACGGTCTCGTCTTCGCTCAAGAAGTGCAGATCCCACAGATGGTTGTCGTTCCGGTCGCGCAGGATCACGTTGAGCTGCCGGGCCGGGTTTGCCTCGACGTCCCATGCGGTGAAGGGAACCTCGAACAACCCGGAGCGATCGGCTCCCCATGTCTGGTACATGTACGCGAGCTGATGCTCGGCGGAAGTGTCCACCACATAATCCTCGCCGACGTCGAACACCTGGTTCCCGTTCGTGTCGGTGAAGGACGCCATCTTGCCCCAGCGGACCTCGACCGTCTTGAAGTCTCCCGGGGCAACGGCGCTGCCGTTGAACATCGGCCCGAGATAGCCTCCGCCGGCGATCAACTCGCCGCCCGCGCCCTCTCCTCGGGTGAACCAGCGCAGGTGGCTCGTGTCCGCGAGGGCGTAGTTCCAATCCTTGCCCTCGAGCGGCGGCCCCAGCACCTTCATGACCAAGCCGTCCAGGATCGGATAGTCTTCGTCGCCGGACTGGTTCCGGAACCCCGTGACCATGACCGAATCGGCATCGACATCGAGGAGGTCCCAAACCGTGACGCTCACCGTGTCCTCGATCGCGGGATCGTACTCACGGATGGACCGGAAGTTGACCCGGTAGTCGTGGCCGGTGAAGTGCCGGGGATCGAGAACGAGAGGGTAGACGACGCCATCGCTCCCGCCCAAGACGTGCGGCGCCGGGATCGTGTCCATGGGCGCCCCGGCTCCGAGCCGCGTGCCGGCGACGGGTGCCTGGGGCACCGCGAGGACGGCCTGGGACTGGATGGCGTTCTCGAGGGTCTTCGGCGTCCGCTCGGCCCCGTAGCTGTACGAGGTGACGGAGAAGTAGTACTCCTTCCCGTTTCGGAGCGGGCCGCCGCGAATGTAATCCTGATCGAGCGTGATGTAGCGTTTGACGCCGGAGTCCGACCCGAACTGCACGGGCTTGTTGATCACGACGCCCGATTCGAGATCGAACTGGTCGTCGAAGATGATCCCGGTTGCGTTGTCAATGTCGTAGGTCGTGATCCGCTTCCAGGGTCCTGCGACGGACGCGCCCTGATACACGATGTATCCCTCGAATGCGTATCCGGGCTCGTCGGAGTTGGTCTCGGAAACATCCCCCCATGAGAGCACGATCTCACCGTCCAGCTCAGTCAGAGAGATCTCCGGCCCAGGCGGCGGGTTGGGCAGGACGAAGTTCTTGTCGAAGGCATCCTGGGCGAAGCGATCGTTGAACTTCATCGCCGTCACGGATGTGAGGCGGTCCTGGCCGAGTCCGAGCACGATGGCCGTGACGACCTCCTGCGTGTCGCCGGGGGCCATCGTGAACGGGCCGGAGGTCAGCATGAATCGCCGGTCCGACGGGTTCGAATCGAGCCACCCGGTGTTGGTGACCGGGTCTCCCGGCACGAAGAATTTGCTCGGCTCGTTGGTGTTGGGGTCAATGACCGGAGTTCCATCCCGGTTCAGACCGAGCATGAAGTTGTAGGAGTGCTCCGCCGACGACGGATCGCCGCCGTTCGGATACCAGATGTACGACGTCATCGGCAGATATGTCGTATCGCCGTTCTGGACGACGCGGGGGCCGCGGAAGAAGTCGAAGCCCACGGCCGGCGGGGTTGAGCCGTAGATGCCGTCCGTGTTCGTCCCGTTGTAGCAGTACCCCAGCGAGAGCGTCGTGTCGCAACCCACGAGGTCGTCGCCGGCATCACCAAGGTCCGGATCGGACCAGACGGAGACGTACGCGTCCTCGAGGGTGTTCGCTCCCTTGTTGATGAACTTGAAGCTCAGGAACACGACATTCGCCAGCGCGTCCTGTCGGTCGAAGGCGAACGTGCTCTGCTGGATCTCGAGCCCCAGCGGCAGGCTCTTGCCCGCGTTGTTCTGGTGGGCGTTCGGATCCATGTCGTTGTAGACGCACCAGAGCATCTGATCGCCGAGGATCTTCGGGATCGTATCCCCGTTCACGACCTCGAACGGAGCGCCGTGGTCCACCGGCCAATCCCGATAGTCGGGGTTCGCGTCGGTGTCGCCTCTGTTGACCTTGTAGACGTGATACTGCTGGTTGCTCGGCCAGCTGGGGTCGAACGTCCCCCCGACAATGCGGCCGGGGACGTATTCCGCGGAGTATTCCGCGACCTCGACGCGCCGCTCGCCGCCGACGACGGCGCCCACCCACAGCCCCGCCGCAAAGATCGCCTGCTTGTTCGTTCCCTTCGGGTAGGTCAGCCCCGGGTCCTGCGTGACGAGGTCCCACGCAAACGTCCCGACGTTCGACACGAACATATCAACAAGATTGGCATCAATGTGCTTCTGGCTGTCCAAGACCAGCGGCGCCTGCGGCGCGGGCCTGACATCCCTCCTGGCGGCTTCGCCGTCCCCATGGAATCCGGTTGTGACGGCGAGGGCCAGGAGCGCGGCGGTCGCCGCGCATATGAAAGCCGCCCTCATCTTCACCATCAGCCTCCTTCTCGATCGGGCCATCCCGACGATCGGGCCCAGTTTGGCTTCATCTCGGGGGCCTAGAAATCGGCGCGGAGGCCGAACCGGACCATCCTCGGGATGTCGAAGTTGTTCGGATTCCTCTCCGCCAGTTCATAGAGTTCTCTGCCGCGTTGCCCGTTCTGGGCGAGCCAAGCGAGACCCTCGGCCGTGACCAGCCAGTTCGTGCTCGTCGCGGATCCCGAAGACTGGTAGACGCGCGCCGCATTGTCGCGGTCGAAGAGGTTCAGAACCCAGACGTACGCTGAAAGGCCGTATCGGCCGACCTTGAAGTTCTTGTCCGCCTTGAAGTCGAAGCGGTACATCCAGGGCCCGTAGCGAGAGTTCACCGGCCCGATGACCTTCGGCGAGATCGCCGCCAGCGTGACCTCGTTATAGACGTCCACCGGCGTGTACGGGAAGCCGCTCCCGAGCGCGGCCAGGAGGTTGATCCCGGCGTTCCCGAAAGGCCGCGACCCGGCGATCTCAGGTCCGCCTCCGGATGCGAAGCGGTAGTCGACATTCGCCGTGATGCGATGCCTCTGATCGAAGGAGAGAGGCCCGGTCTGCTTCGGAGGATCCTCGCCCGTCCATGCGTTGTTCCGCTGCGACTGCTCCACCGAACCGGTCCCGATGGCGTAGGCGAAGCTGTAGGCCATCGTGGCGGCGACGTTGGAAGTGCGTCGCAGCTCCAACTGGAAGTCCACGCCCTTGATCGTCCCGTAGTCGGTGTTCTGGAACGAGTTGAAAGCCTTCGGCTCGGACGGGATGTTGCGCACCTGGACGAGGTCCTGGACGTCCTTGTAGTACGCCGTCACGTCGAACTTCGCCTTTTCGCCGAGCTGATGGGCGATGCCGACCTCGTAGGCCGTCGTCGTCTCCGGCTCGAGATTCGGGTTCCCGAACGGCACGAAGTAGCCGCCCCCAACCGGGCTGATCTTGTGCTCCAGGAACGGGTAGGAAACGTACAGGTTCTGGAGATTGGGCTGCTGGTAGAAGATCCCGTAATTCGCGTGCAAGAGCGTCTTGTCCGTGACCGGGAAGCCGATGCCGACGCGCGGGCTCACACGGTGGTACACCTTGTTCTTGGTGAGATCCTCATCGTCGAGCGATGTATCGTCGCCGAGCGGCTGCGACGGGTCCTTGAGCGCCTCGGTGTCCACGTTCAGGTAGTCGTACCGCACACCCGCGTTGACGACGAGCCCCTGGTATTCGAACTTGTCCTGGAGGTAGAGCGACGCGAGCACCGGGTGCTTCGCCCCGTTCCTGCCCTCGTCCGTCTTCTTCAAGCGCACATCGTAGCCGAGGAGCGAGTCGCCTCCGGCCGCGTTCTTCCCCCAGTCGTAGATGATCTCCGTCTCATACCCGTACCGATCCACGTCCTTGGTGTTCGGGGTTTGCAGCAGGGTGTCGGCGACGTCGTCCACGTTGACGAAGAGCTCGGTGGGGAAGTAGTGATCGTAGAGGCGAAGCGTGTGGTATTGGAAATCAACGCCCACCTTGACGAGGTTGTTCGGATTGACCTGGCTCTGTATGTCGTACCTGCCTCCGAGGTACCAGGATTCGCGCTGCAGATAGTCGTCCCAGACGGACGCCTCGTTCCCCTGGAGGATCTCGTTCGATTCCTCGTCACGGACGACGATTGACTGACCGTACTTGTCGAACGCCTCCGGGGTGCTCGGATCATCGCCGATCCAGAACATGGAGATGTCCTGGTCGAAGTCCGGGTTCCCGTTCGGCCGCGCGTACTTCTTCAGGTCGTCCATGTAGGTGCCGTCGCCCCGCTTGCGCAGGGTGTAGAAGTAGTTCGCGCCGAACGTCTGGAACGTCTTCGGGCTCAACACGTGGGTGACGGTCCCGAAGACGGAGCGGTTCGTATCCTCGTAACGCGGCGTGTGCTCGAGGTTCAGCGCAAAGGAGTTCCTGTACTCCTGCCAGTCGTCGAAGGAGCCGAGCGTCCCGACCTTGACGTCCATCGTCCGGGACGGCTTCCATCCCAGTTTGCCCTGCCACGTCCAGCCGGCGAGATTGTTGTTCTCGAGGCGTCCGCTGTCGGAAACCTCGTCGGCCAGGGAGCGCGGCGACCGATCGCCGTACCACCGGCGCTCTCCCGAGGCGTAGAACGTGAGGTTCTCGCGGCCTGGGATGACCGGCCCTCCGAGGGAAATGTCGTAGACGTTGTTGTCGTACTTGTTCGTGCCGATCCAGTCCCCCGCGAGGTTGTCCGTGTAGGACTCGATGGAGCCGAAATAAGACGGGCGCCCTTCCTTCGTGATGACGTTGACGGCGCCCGACATGATCCGGCCGTACTCGGCGTTGAAACCGCCGGTGGAGACCACGATCTGGTCAATGGCGTTCTGGTTGATGGATGTCGTGGAGTAGCCCGTGAGCGGATCCTGCTGTGAGAACCCGTCAACGAAGTAGGCGACCTCGTTCTGCCGGCCGCCTCGGATCGAGATGCTGGGCGCGTTCAAGGCTTCGGCGCCGGTGTCAATGAAGCGGTACTGCACGACGCCGGTCTGAAGGGCGGCTGCCTCCAGGTAGCCGCGTGTCGGCAGGTTCTGGATCTGATCCGACGTGAGGAACCGTGTCGTCGAGGTGGCGTCTCTCTGGATCAACGGACGCTGGGCCTCGACGGTGATCGTTCCCACTTCGATGGCGGTCGGCTGCAGCGCGACGTCTTGGGTCGTCGTGAAGTCGGCAATGATCGTGACGTTGTAGACCAGGGTTTCCTTGTAGCCGACATAGGCGACGCGCACGTTATAGCGGCCGGCGGGAACGTTGAGGATGAAGAAGCGACCTTCTTCATCCGTGTTGGCGCCCACGTTCGATCCGACGATCTGGACGTTGGCGAGAGCGAGCGGCTGTCCTGTGCTCTGGTCGGTCACCTTACCCTCGATCTTGCCTGTCGTTCCTGCGACGGCGACGACCGGCAGCAAGAGAAGGGGAACCGCCAGAAGCCCGAGGGTCAGTAGGCGAATACTCATTTTCAGGGCACCTCCCGAAGCGACGACTCTAAGGACTGTTTCCCTAAGCGAACGCGACCGGGTTCTTCCCTCTGTCCTCACCTCCCCGCCGAACGGCACGGCCCACGCGCCGGCGCGGCTGAACGAGTTGGTGTAACCCGCGCAAGACCAACATTTTCCCAAATCGGTAACGATGTACTGCCGGGCCGAGCCGGTTGTCAAGCGGTTTCCAATCGCGTTCCTCTAAGAAACCACCGGAAGCACCGAACCGAACCGTCGATCTTGCGAGGCGCTAGAGGCCTCACTCGCAGCGGACAGGGGGTACCGTGGCGTCGCGGTCCGGCACGAACTGTCGGTCATGCCTTCCGGGCGCCACGAAAGTGTGATCGGCAGGTTCCGAGGGCTTCTGAAGCGAGGAGGAAAAAGACGCGCGTGTAGGGTCGAGGGCGGCAACAGTGCGGAAGCGAATCACCCCCCTCCGATCATCCGGTGTTGTTGACAGCAGTGTCAACGGAAGATGTCAGTCAAGTGTCCGACGGCGGTGTGCTCGGCTCAATCTGCGGCCGAACGGTCCGCAGGCACCTCGATGCGCCGGATTCCGTCGGCGCCGGCCTGGAGGTCCTCGACCGGTCTGCCATCGGCCACGACACGATACGCGTAGGTCCCGGCGGCCAGCTCGAGCTTCAGTTCAAAGGTGCCGTCGCCCTCAAGGTCGGTCATTCGCTCCTGGCTCCAGCCGTTCATCGAGCCGGAGAGACGCACATCCCGCGCACCCGAGGGGGGCGTCACCTGGATCGTGACGTCCCGAGCCCCGCGGTTCGAAAGGGCCGTCGGGAGGGCGATCGCGGCCACCAATGGAAGGCCGATGGCCGCCATGGCCGGGAGCAAGAAGCCGCGAAGGACGCTGTGGCGATGCATCGGGAAACCCCCTAGCGATTCCGGTCCCGAATTCTGCGAGGCACGGGAGCTCGACTCACCAATCCGACACAAAACGGGGTGATCCTAGGTCCAATCCTCGCGAGCCATCAAGCACATTCTGCGCGGAGTTCATCTTCCTCTCCGCTGACGTTGCGCTCCGGGCCGTTCACCGGTAGCCTATGGCCCCATGAACAGACGGGTCTTCCTCATCCTCGCCGCGGGGATCATGTCGGTGTCCAGCGCCGCGATCTTGATCCGCATGGCCGAGGCGCCTGCGCTCGCGACCGCCGCGTTCCGGCTCGCGATCGCCACGGCCCTCCTCGCTCCGGCGTGGTGGTTCCGG
>JAGVPR010000002.1 GCA_020052115.1 Candidatus Eiseniibacteriota bacterium | reverse complement strand
GGTCGCCTCGTCGTCGCCCGGGGCCGTCCATGTGAGCGCGATGGACGACGGCGTCGCCGCGAGCGCGGCCAAGTCGGTCACGGCGGCCGGAGCGGTCTCGTCCGGATCGGGTTCCGTCGTCGCGGACGCCACGTTGGAGAGGAGCGACCGGTTGGGTACGTCATCGGCCGTCTCGAGGGCGAAGTAATAGGTGGTCCCCGGCTCGAGGCCGGAGACCGTCATGTTCTGATCCGTGCCGGCGGCGGCAGGGGCCGGTTCCCCGGCGATCTCCGTGGCCGCGCCGAAGTTCTCGCCGGTGATGATCGCCGTCGAGGTGCGCAGATCGTAGGCCGTCGCCGTGCCGGTCGTGTCGTCGTCGCCGGGAGCGGTCCAGCTCAGGACCAAGGAGGTCGGCGTCGGCGCGGATGCGGCCAGGTTCGTCACGGCCGCCGGAGCCGTCTCGTCCGGATGCGGCAGGGTGGCCGCGGACGGCACGTTGGAGAGCGCCGACCAGTTGGGCACTTCATCGGCCGTTGCGAGAGCGAAGTAGTACGTGGTCCCCGACGCGAGGCCGGAGATCGCCAGGGTCTGGCCCGTGCCGGCCGCTGCAGGCGCCGGTTCACCCGTGACCTCGGTGGCCGCGGCGAAGTTCTCGCCCGTGATGAGCAACGTCGAGTAGCGCAGATCGTAGAGCGCCGCCGTGCCGGTCGTGTCGTCGTCGCCGGGCGCGGTCCAGCTGACCACCACGGAAGACGCGCTCGGCGAGTTCGCGGCCAGGTCCGTCACGGCGGCCGGCGGTATCGTCTCGAGTGAAGGCGGCGTCGCCGCCGAAGGCACGTTGGAGATCCCCGATCGGTTGGGTACTTCGTCCGCGGTCTCGAGGGCGAAGTAGTACATGGTTCCAGGCCGAAGGTGGGAGATCGTCACGCTCTGGCCTGTGCCGGCCGCAGCCGGTTGCGGTTCGCTCGTGATCTCGGTGGCGGCCCCGAACGTCTCGGCGCTGATGACCGTCGTGGAGTATCGAACGTCGTATGTCGCCGCCGTGCCGGTCGTGTCGTCGTCGCCGGGGGCCGTCCAGCTGAGCACGACGGACGACGGCGTCGGTGAGGACACGGCCAGGTCCGTCACGGCGGCAGGGGCGGTCTCATCCGGGGGCGACACGGTTGCCGCCGAGGGCACGTTCGAGAGCGCCGACCAGTTCGGGATCTCGTCGGCCGTCTTGATCGCGAAGTGATAGGTGGTTCCCGGCTGAAGGCCGCCCACGGTCACAGTCTGGCTCGTCCCCGGCGCGGCGGGCGCCGGCTCGCCGGTGAACTCGACGGCGGCCCCGAAGTTCTCTTCCGTGATGACGGCGGTCGAGTAGCGGAGATCGTAGGTCGCGGCCGTGTCGGCCTCCGCGTCGTCTCCCGGCGCCGTCCAGCTCACGAGGACCGACGAATCGGACTCGGCGGTTGCGGTCAGGTCCGTCACCGCCGCCGGCGGCGTGCCGTCAACGGCCGTCAAGGTCCTCGCCGACGCTACGACGGAGAGGGCGGACCAATTGGGCACCTCATCGGCGGTCTTCATGGCGAAATAGTAAGTGGTCTCCTGCTCGAGGCCGGTGACCGTCATGGTCTGCAGCCTGCCGGCCGGGAAAGGGGCCGGTTCGCTGGTGACATGGGTGGCCGCGCTGAAGTTCAAGATGGTGATCGGCGCCGTCGAGTAGCGGACGTCGTAGGCCGCGGCCGTGCCGGTCGCCCCATCGTCGCCGGGGGCCGACCAGCCGAGAAACACCGACGACGCTGTCGGCACCGCCGTGGCGAGATTCGTCACCGGCCCGGGCGGCGTGATGTCGGCCACGCCCTCGGTCTTTGCGGAGGGGCCGTTCGAGATCCCCGACCAGTTGGACATCTCATCGGCGGTCTTCAACGCGAAGTAGTACGTCGTCCCCGCAACGAGGCCGGAGACCGTCATGAGCTGGCTCGTGCCGGCGACGGCAGGAGCCGGTTCGCCGGCGGCGCGAATGGCCGAGCTGAAGTTCGCGCCGGTGACCGGCTCCGTCGAGTAGCGAAGGTCGTAGACGGCTGCCGTGCCGATCGTGCCGTCGTCGCCGGGCGCCGTCCAATTCACCATCACGGAGAATTCGGTTAGCGGGGTCGCGGCGAGATTCGTCACTGCGGCGGGGGGCGTGATGTCGTCCAGGGCCGCTGATGTCGTCCCGGCGGCGACGTTGGAGAGGGCCGACCAGTTGGGCACCTCGTCGGACGCCTTGATCGCGAAGTAGTACGTGGCTCCCGGCTGCAGGCCGATGACCACCATGATCTGGCTCGCGCCGGCGGCTTCCGGCGCGGGCTCCCCCGGCGCCTGGATGGCCGCACCGAAACTCGCGGCCGTGATGACCGCCGTGGAATAGCGAAGGTCGTAGGCCGCGGCCCTGCCGGCCATCCCATCGTCGCCGGGCGCCGTCCAGCGGACGATGAGGACCGAGGCGTTCAGCGGGGTCACGGCGAGATTCGTCACTGCGGCCGGAGCCGTGACGTCCTGTGATGACGAAGAGGTCGTCAACGCCGGCACGTTGGAGAGGGCCGACCAGTTGGGCACCTCGTCGGCCGTCTTGAGCGCGAAGTAGTAAGTTGTCCCCGGCTGGAGGCCGGTGACCATCACGCTCTGGATCGCGCCCGCTGAGCCGGGGGTCGGCTCACCCGCGACCTGCGTGGCGGCGGCGAAGTTCGCGCTCGTGATGACCGCCGTCGAGTAGCGAAGGTCGTAGGTCGCGGCCCGGCCGATGGTGCCGTCGTCGCCGGGGGCAGTCCACGCCAACTGAAAGCTGGTTGATGTGCGGTAGTCCGTGCCGAGGTTCGTGACGGCGGACGGAGGTGTCTCGTCGGTTTGAAAGCCCGTGGCCAGGATCGAAATCGGCGCGGCGGCCGGAGCGGAGAATTGAAGGTCGCCCGAGACCCCGGGCGCGACCCCGATGGCGATGACGAGGCCGCCCTGCCGGATGTCGTAGAGCCTCGTACGGCTCAGGCCGAAAGCGAAGTGCTCGACCGCGGCGCTTGCGGGCACGGCTCCCAGGAGAAGCAGGGCGACCATCGCAAAGGCCCGAGGCCCGAGGGAGAAACGGCACGTACCCCTCAGCATGCCGGGTGCTCCATCCCTCGCTTCCCCCCCTGTTCGGATCCTCGATACCGAATGCCGAAGGGCGGCGACCGCGGTGCCGGACCCATTGGCGCGCATCCTCGAACTGCGATTCGGTCGTGCCCGGTCGCCGGCAGCGCTGGAGCAATTCTCTAGAGCAGACCTCCAGTGGCTGCGCAGCAGAAAACGTGCCCAAGAGACTCCAGGATATTGAAATAGGGGCTAATACGTTGAACGGCAATATGTTACTGTTTCAAGAACTTCGACTCCCGCGCTCTTCGAGTCCACTCCTGCCACTGCCATGCACGGAAAAAACGACAGGCCAACCCGTTTTGTTTCAGTCTGATAGGGACGATCTCTCAGGCCGGCCTGGAGGCGAGGGGCGCCAACGGCAAAGAACGCCACGACCGGCAAGAAACCGGCCATCGGAGACCACCCGGTCCGCTGGCCCCCGGTTCTCGGGTCCGCTATGATGCCCGCCGTGCAGGCCGTTTCTTCGAGGCGCCGGATCGGGGCTGATCTGGCCCTTCTTCTGGTCGCGTGTCTCTGGGGCGCGACGTTTCCTCTGGCGAAGGTGATCCTCCGCCACTTGCCGCCGTTCGTTTATCTCGCGGTCCGCTTCGGCCTGGCCGCCGCACTCCTTCTTCCGCTCGCCGCGAGGCGCCCGCACGGCACGTTGCGGGGCACGCGCCTCCTGTGGCCCCTCGCCACCGGCATGGCGCTCGCCGGCGGCTACATCTTCCAGACGCTCGGGCTTCGCACCGCGGGGGCGACGACGTCCGCGTTCATCACCGGTCTCAGCGTGGTCCTCGTGCCGGTCTTCGGGCTCTGCTGGGGGCGCCGGCCGCGGGCGAATGAGGCGATCGGCGTGATCGCGGCGGTCCTGGGACTCGGCCTTCTGACGCTTCGCGGCGCCGTCCGGCCCGGGATCGGCGAGCTTCTCGTTCTGGGATGCGCCGTCTGCTTCGCGTGGCACATCCTCTTCCTCGACCGCGCTTCGGCGGCGATGTCCCCGGCGCGGCTCGGGGTGTTCCAGACGGCCTCGGTCGCCGTCGTGTGCGGGCTGTTCGTCCCCGCCGAGCCG
>JAGVPR010000307.1 GCA_020052115.1 Candidatus Eiseniibacteriota bacterium | reverse complement strand
GAGCCGATGACGGCGCGAGGGCTTCGCCTCCTTCCGGTCGTCATCTCGCGTGAGCCGGGCGCGCCCGCTGTGGATGCGCGGTCGGTTTCTCTCGAGATCCGCTTCGACGAAGCGGCCGAAACGTCCGCGACGAAGTCCGGATCGCCCGCCGCGGTCCCGACAGGCCGAGCGTACTTCGAGGCTCTGCGCCCGTTCGTGGCCCGGGGAGCGGGATTCGAGGCGCCGGTGGCCGAGGGAAGCTACCTCATCATCACGGCGCCGGAGTTTCTCGAGTCCGTCATGCCTCTGGCCGTCTGGAAGCGCGAGAAGGGGCTGCAGGTTTCGGTCGTGACGACGACGGAGACCGGGGCCGACAGAGGCCAGATCCAGGCCTACATCAGGAATCTCTATCAAACATCGGCTACGCCTCCTGAGTACGTGCTCTTGGTCGGCGACGTCGAGCAGCTTCCCGCGTTCGATCTGGACGGCAACGTTTCCGATCTCCCATACACGCTGATGGACGTCGCCGACTTCGTGCCGGACATCCTCGTGGGCCGTCTCTCTGCGCAGAACGTGCCGCAGGCCCAGACGCTCGTGGCGAAGATCCTCGGCTTCGAGAGCACGCCGGCGCTCGCGGACAGCGGCCAGTGGATGGGGCGGGGGCTCGTCGTCGGTGGAAACTACGGATCCGAGACACCCGTGCCCGTGAGCCGCTGGTGCCGCCAGCAAATGCTGGAGACCGGGCTCGCGCGCGTGGACTCGGTCTATTTCCCTCCGTTTTACCAGTCGGGCACGCCCCGCATCACGAACTTCGTCGGACGGGGACTCTCGATGGTGACGTATCGCGGCTGGGCCCGCGGCCCCGACGGCTGGGAGGCTCCGACCTTCCTCACCACGCACGTCGCAGGCCTCACGAACGGGTGGAAGCTGCCGGTCGTATTCAGCTTCGTCTGCCTCAACAACCGTTTCGACGAGAACGAGTGCTTCGGCGAATCGTGGGTGCGCGCGGGGACCGCGGCCGATCCGAGGGGCGCGGTCGCTTTCATCGGAAACGGCGAACACTGGTCGCATACGCGCTTCAACGATGCGGTGGCGATCGGCGCGTTCACGGGGATCCGGCGCGACGGGCTCCGGAAGCTCGGGGAGATCTTGATCGCCGGGAAGCTGAATCTCTTGCAGCAGTTCCCGCTCGAGATCCCCTATGCCACCGAGGCGCGCGAGTCGGTGGAGTTCTACTTCTACATCTACAACCTCCTCGGCGATCCCGAGATGGAGATCTGGACCGGTCCGGCTCGCGCCATAGATGTGACGTATCGGAACCCGATCTCGGTCGGGAGCAACTTCATCGCGGTCACCGTCGCGGATACCTCCGGCGTGCCGGTCGCGGGCGCGCGCGTCGGGGTGAGCCAGGCTGGAGAACGACTCGGCAGCGCATGGACGGACGAATCGGGCGTGGCGCACGTCGAGATGACGCTCGACGATCCCTCGCTGCCGTTGACGATCGTCGTTACCGGGCAGAACGTCGTCCCATTCCGCGGGAGCGCGGTCGTTCCGACGGATACGCCGTCTCTCTCTCTCTCGGGCGTCGTGGTGGACGACGACGGCTCCGGTGCGAGCCAGGGCAATGGAGATGGCCTCCTCAACCCTGCGGAGCTGGCCGAGATCGCCGTCACGCTTTACAACGGGGGCCCCGACGCGATCGTCGGCGGGCTGGCGGCTCTCTTCGCGCCGGCAGGGGCCACGATCGTACAGGGCGATGTTTTGATCGGCGCGATCCCCGTGGGGGGCAGCGCGACGACGGAAACGCCGTTCGTCGTGCGCGTGGACCCGCGCGCCGAGGACGGCCTCGTCCTGCGATTCGGTCTTCGCGCGAACGGTGGGGTTGATTTCACCGACTCCGACGTCCGCCTCACGGTTCATGCGCCCGCTCTTCGCCACGAGCGCGCGGTCATCGGCGGCGATGGCGTCCTCGCCGCGGGTGAGAGCGCGGAACTCGCGCTCACGATCGTGAACGACGGATCGGTATCGGCCTCGGCGGTCACGGCCGTGCTGCGAAGCCGCGACCTGACTCTCGTCACCGTCGCGGATTCGACCTCGACGTTCGGTGTCGTCCTCCCCGGCGGCTCGGCGGCGGCGGAGACACCCTTCGCGGTCACGGCGGCCGAAGGCGCTCCCGCCGGGCAGGCGGCGCCGCTCGTCCTGATCCTTGCCGATGCGAGCGGGGCGGTCTGCGAGACCGACTTCTCTGTGATGATCGGTGAAGCCGATGCGACAGCACCGCTCGGTCCCGACGACTACGGCTACTGGGCTTACGACTGCACCGATACCGAATATCCGGCCGGCGTGCCGGTATACGATTGGGTTACGTGCTCGACGCTCTTCGGCGGATCCGGCACACGGCTCGAAATCGCGGACAACAAGCAAGTCGCCGTTGACCTTCCCTTCTCCTTCGTCTACTACGGCAGGAGCTACAGTCGAATCCTCGTGAGCGACAACGGGTGGATCTCCTTCGACCTCGCGACCTCGTTCGACTACTACAACTGGGCGATGCCGAACACCTACGGCAGTGCCGCCGTTGTCGCGGCGTTCTGGGACAACCTGGATCCCGTCAAGAAGCTGAACGGCAACTCGGACTCCGACGCCCCGCTCGCCGGCGACGGCATCTACACGTATTACGATGCAACGCGCGACCTCTTCGCGATCGAGTGGAGCCGTCAGGGGAACGCCGACCAGCCGGCGACGCCGCCCGCGGAGCCGGTGCGATTCGATGATCTACAGACGTTCGAGATTCTGCTGTTCGATCCGGCGCGCCATTCGACGCCGACCGGAGACGGGATCATCCAGTTCCAGTACAAGCAGATCGCGAACGTGGATCAAGGCCGCATGTATTCCACCGTCGGTATCGAGAACGACACCGAGGACGATGGGATCGAGTACACCTACTCGAATCAGTATCCGCCGGCCGCCTCATCGCTGTCCTCGGGTCTCGCGATCCGCTTCACGACGGCCCCTCCAGTGTACGAGCCGTTCCGTCTCGCGGAGTTCCGCTCAGAGCCCGCCGCGCGCGGCGTGATGCTGTCGTGGCAGCCGGGGCGTAACCGGAATGTGAGCGGCTACCGGTTCTACCGTCGCCTGCCTGGCGGCGCGATCGGACGGGTCGGAGCCGTGGACGGCGGCGCTCGCGGATTCCTCGATTCGTCGGCGAGCCCCGATTCCTCGCAGGAGTATGAGGTGGGGATTCTCGATGGTCTGATGAGGGAGACGCGCGTCGGTCCGTTCCGCTACGAGGGGCGCCCCCAGGCGCCTCGCGTCCTCGAGCTTCGGGCGGTGAACACGATGCCGTCGCGCGGGGGGATCGAGTTCCGCGCATCGCTTCCGCTTGCGGGCCCGGCTTCGCTGAGGGTGTTCGACGTGACCGGCCGGCTCGTGTGGTCGTCCGGCCGCGCTTCCGGCGATGCGGGGCTGTGGAGCGTGCGCTGGAGCGGAACCGATGGCGGCGGCCGGCGTGTTCCGGCCGGGATCTACCTTGCGAGGGTCGAAGCAGGCGGCGCGGCGCGCACGGTCAAGGCGGTCCTCATCAGATAAGGGCGAGCAGGGGATTCATGAATGCGCACAGGGCGGTCCGCGATGGGCCGCCCTTCGCGCGTCAACCCGCGCGGCGCCTTCGCCCCCGCAGCATCGCATCCAGGCTCCACGACCCCGCGCCCGCGGCGGCGATGTAGAGCCAGACGAAGCTGTAGAGCACCGCCAGCTCGCCGCGATTGACAATCGGCCAGAATCCCCGCTTGGCGTGGGCGTAGAAGTACGCGACCGCCATCAAGCCCGAGAGAATGAAGGCGACCGGACGGGTGAAGAGTCCCAAGAGGAGGAGAGAACCCCCGAAGAACTCCAGCACTCCGGCGATGCCGGCCAACGAGAAGATCGTGGCCGGATCCCGCGGCTCGGCCGATGGGAAGCCGAAGAGCTTCTGCGATCCGTGAGCGACGAAAAGGAAGGCCGCGACGATCCGCAGCAAGCTCAGAAACCGCGGTGTCCACAGAGAACGACCGGGCATGGTCTCACTCCTCTTGTTCCGGTTGTGGCGACGTTCCCGCGCGAGCCGCCCGACGGTTCGGACATGGGTGGCTCCCGATGGGGGTGGATCTCCGCCCCGGCCGCCGCCGGGTTCCGCGCGATCTTAGGGCCACGGCCGCGCGGCTGCAAATGCCGACGATG
>JAGVPR010000004.1 GCA_020052115.1 Candidatus Eiseniibacteriota bacterium | reverse complement strand
GCCGCCCCAGATCTGCGCCTGCCACCGAGCCGCCGGCCGGTACGAGAGCCACAGCCCGTCGAGCGTGAGTCCGGTCGGCCCCTCCTGCACGAACTGCCGCCCGAGACGCGCGGTCACGCGCGGATCGAGGCGGGCCTCGAGATGCCCGACATAGAGGCGCGAGCGATCCGTCGTCTTCTCCTTGAGCGAGAGATCGTCGGCGAGACGCCCGCCGAATCGGAGGGCGAGCTTGCCGCCGGCCACCCCGGAGACGGCGCCGTCGAAATCCTGATAGGCCGGAAGCCGGTCCAGCGTGACGCCGTTCGGACCCTCAGTCTGGAATGTGTAGGCCGTCGAGCGCAGGTGGACCCACCAGTTGGTCGTGGGCTCGGCGGCGATTGCGGGAACGGAAACGAGCAGCAGCAAAGCGACGGCGGCGAGCCCGCCCGGGCTCGGCCCTCGCGTTCGTCTCATGCGCATCGTCGGCACCCCCTTCCCAGTGCGAAACCGCCCCGGGGCGGGCGTTGCGCCCACCCCGGTCCCGCCCGCAGCCCCTCAGACCCCTTGGCGGAGGATATACGCCCTCTTCGGGAGGGCGCCTGGATCGAGGAAGAGAATGCTCTGCTGCAAGAGCTGCACCGAGTAGTTGGCGTTGTGGACGCCGGTGGAACCGTCGTAGGACACGAACGCCCAGTTGTAGCCAGCCTTGCGCTGGTCCACCGTCGTCACGGTCGGGCTGCCGAGCGAGTCCTCGAAGCTCGCAGTGAGGATCGCCTCGGCCTCGGGCGTGGCGCTGGCGGCGATGATCGTCTCCTCGAGGAGGCTGAGCAATCCTCCGATCTCCGACTGGACACCCTCGATGGAGCCGTCGCCGTCGAAGTCCTGCTTCGCGCGCACGTCGTCGAAGTCGGCGAGCGATCCGTGGCACGGCGCGCACGCTTCGACCGTCGGCCCGAAGGAGTGGCCGGTGAAGTTCGGGATGCCTGCATCAAGATCCCCTGCGTGCGGGTGCGTGTGGCATGTGACGCACGCATCCTCGACGAGGATGTGCCTGCTCGAGGTCCACGGGAACGTCGCGTTGACGTCCTGGTAGGCGTTGACGCCGGCGAGCATGTCGCCTTGCACCGAGCGGTGCGGGCCGAAATGCGCCGTGCCGTTGTTGACCTGGTCGTTGACGTTTGTACTCGTGCGCCGTCCGTTGTGACAGGCCATGCAGAGCCGGCCGGCGCCGCCTCTCTCGACGAGCACCGAGTTAGGCAGAGCGCGGTCTGTGACCGAAGCATCGCGCAGGTTGCCCGGATTGTCGTTGCCGTGTGGCTGGTGGCAACTGGCGCAGACGATCGCCGCCGCCTCCGTCGGGTTGCTGGCCGGATTCGTGAAGTGCTCCGGATCGTTCAGGAATTCGTCTGCGTAAAGGCCATTGTGGCACTTGGCGCAGGAGTTGCGCAAAGCGGCCTCTTCCTCGATCCTCGCGTGCCCCGACCCCTGCCACTCATCGAACGTCGGATGGTGCGCATCGGTGTGGCAGCGGCCACAGAGCTCGGCGTCCATCGAGATCCCGACCGAGCTGAAGTTCTGGTCCGGGTGATCGCTTCCGGGTCCGTGGCAGTTCTCGCACTGAACGCCGGCGAGGCGGTGGACCTGCGTCTCGTCGAACCCGCCGTTGGCGATCGTGTGGAGCGTGTCGGGAAGGATGCCGTAGGTGCCGACGGTGTGGCACGGCGTGCAACCGGCGTTCATCCCCATGCCGATTTCCTGGAGCGACTCGAGCGCGGTGGCGTGACCCGTCTGTGACCACGCGGCGTATTGCGCCCCGCCGGTGCCGCCGTTATGGCATGTGGCGCAGTACGCGGCGCCGCGGTAGAACGGGCTGACGGCGGGGATGTAAGTGCCGACAGAGACGTTCGCGCTCCCGATTCCGACGTCCTTGCCGTTCGTGACGACGACGGACAGCGTGTAGATGCCCGCGTCATCGGGTGCGGTCCACAGCGTGCTGTCCTTCTTCGCGTTCGCGAAGACGCCGGCCTCCGACATCCAGGAGTACGTGAAAGGGCCTGTGGCGTCGCCGCTGACCGACGCCTCGACCGTCACCATGCCGCCGGTGTCGAGGGTATCGGGAGCGATCGTGCTCACCGTTACCTTGATGGCCGGCTCGGGCGTGATGACGACTTCCTTCTCATCTCCGCATCCTGAGAGCGATGCGATGGCGACGAGAAACGCCGCGAGCGTCCAGAACAGTCTCCGCACCATTGGTTCCTCCTTCGGATACCGCTCCCGCGAGCGCGGGAATCTCTCGAGGGTGACGTCGTTCGGGGATGTCCGAACGATTTGCCCTCACTGTCCTGGCCCAGGCTCTTGCTGCACAACGGGGATCCGCGGTGAGCCACGATAGCGCACGATCGAGCTAACTGCTAGTCCCCGGCTTATTTGAAAACTCCCCCCGAAGTTCGGCTGTCCGCGTCGGCATCTTGAGGCGGATGGAAGATTACTTGATCTGAATTGGTATTGTCCAGACTCTCTGCAGTTCGAATCGGGCGAACCGGGGGGGGAATTGCGGCACCGGCGGCTCTTACAATGTGTAGCGTCGGGGGGCCGGCCGGGCGACCGCGGCAGTTATTCTGTTGACCGGTAAATACTTACGACGCATGGCGGCCGCGAGTCTTGCTCGGGGCAGCCACGCCGTCCGACCTGCTCAATTCGAAACCCGTGCTGCGGTGATGCGGAGCGTCCGTCTCAAAGGAACCGATCGGTCACCCCGACGGTCAGCGTCTGCTTGAGATGCCCTGCCTTCCGGATCGCCCTTTTCACATTCACGGGTTCGCCAGCGCATCGGCCTGGCCGCGGCGCGGGTCGTCGCGGCGAAGGCTCGCATCGGGGTGGCGCTCATCGCTCTCTCCTTCCGTTCACGATCATCCAGTGTGTGCGGGGCGGTCAGTCGCGACGCGCGAAGACGAGGTTCAGGATGGACTGCTGTTCGAGCGCGTGCGCCTTCGCTGATCCTGTGGCCGGCGAGGCGCTCGCCGAACGTTTCACCGCGGAGACATGCCGGTTTCCCGATCCGAAGACGCGGTCCACGGCGCGCTGAAGCAGAGGGCGCGCGTGGCGGAAGGCGCCCATGTTCTCCGGTTCCTCCTGGACCCACAGGATCTCCCTCGCGGCCGGCCGTCGGCTCAGTTCCTCGATGAGATCGTCCATGGGGAACGGATAGAGCTGCTCGAGCCGGAGGATGGTCGCTTTGCCCTCGCCGCGGCGCGCCCTCTCAGCTGCGAGGTCGTGCGCGATCTTCCCCGAGCAAACGATGAGAAGCTCGGCCGGCTCCTGGCCGTCGTCGGGGAGGACAGTGCGGAAGCGACCCGAAGCGAGATCCGCGATCGGGGAGGAGCACGCGGGCGCCCGGAGCATTCCCTTCGGGGTCATGACGACGAGCGGCTTCCGCCAGCGGCGTAGCGCCTGGCGGCGCAGCAGGTGGAAGTACTGCGCGGCCGTGGTCGGCTGGCAGACCTGGATGTTGTGCTCGGCCGACAGCTCGAGGAAGCGCTCCAACCGCGCGCTCGAATGCTCGGAGCCTTGTCCTTCGTAGCCGTGCGGCAGGAGCATGACGAGCCCGGAGAGCAGGCCCCACTTGTCCTCGCCCGAGGCGATGAACTGGTCGATGATGACCTGGGCGCCGTTGGCGAAGTCGCCGAACTGCGCTTCCCAGTAGACGAGCGCCTCGGGGTAGTCGCGGCTGAAGCCGTATTCGAAGCCCAGCACGGCGGCCTCGGCAAGAGGCGAATCCACCGCGTCGAAGCGCGCCTGCTCCCGATGAACAAGGCCGAGCGGGCAGTGCACCGCTCCCGTTTCCACATCAATGAACGCTGCATGTCTTTGATTGAACGTCCCGCGCCTGGTGTCCTCGCCGGAGAGCCGCACCGGCACGCCCTCCCAGAGCAGCGATCCGAAGGCGAGCGCCTCGGCCATGCCCCAGTCCAGAGGAGCCTGGCCGCTCCCCATGCGGCGCCGCTGTTCGAGCAGCTTCTCGACCTTGGGGTGAGGGCTGAACCCGTCCGGCCATGACGTGATCCGCCGAGCGATCTCGCCGAGGCGTTCGATCGGCACGCTCGTCGGCATCTCGAAGGAAGGGTCGTACCAACCGCCCGAAAAGGCGTCCCAGTAGTCCGGCATGACGCGAAGCACTGGCCGCTCCGTGAGCCGCCGGCCGAGATCCAGCTCTTGCCGGAGATGCTCGATGATCTCTTCCTCCAGCCGCCGAGTGGCATCCGTAGGCGCCCCGATCCGATCCGCGTACTCCTTCCACAGCATCGGCGTCTGCTCGATGCGGCGGTAGAGTCGCGGGTGGGTGACGGTCGGGTCGTCCACCTCGCTGTGCCCGAAACGGCGGAAGCCGATCACGTCCACGATGACGTCGGATCGAAACGCCATGCGGTACTCCGCGGCGAGGCGGCCGGCGCGCACGACCGCCTCGGGGTCGCGCCCGTTCACGTGGAGGATCGGGATCTCGAGCCTCTTCGCGATGTCCGAAGCGAAGCGAGAGGAGTGAAGCGCTTCGGGCGAGGTCGTGAAGCCGATCAGGTTGTTCACGATGATCCGCACCGTGCCGCCGACCTCGTAGCCGGGGAGGGCGGCCATGTTGAGCGTCTCGGCGGTGATCCCCTGGCCGGCGAACGCGGCATCTCCGTGGAGCGTGATCGGCAGGAGCCGCTGCGGGCCGGTGGGCCCGATCCG
>JAGVPR010000357.1 GCA_020052115.1 Candidatus Eiseniibacteriota bacterium | reverse complement strand
CGACGCCCCGGCGCGTTCGCTCGCCGCCATGAGTTCATCGAAGAGCGCCCGGCGCGCGCCGGTGGCCGGAGTGCGCGAGGGTTCCTCGCGACCGGGGAACGGGAAAAGCGCGCGGGGGAAGAGGTCGCCCGAGGGACCGATCCCGCGAAGGGAGTGGATGAAGCTCGGGGAGTAGAATCCGAGAGGCTCGAGATCTAGACGGAGCAGGCGGTCCATCAAACCTCCCGGCGCGGACGCCCGGTCAGACCGCCTCCACGCGCTCCACGCCCGGAACGACTTCCTTCAGACGCTGCTCGATTCCCGTGTGAAGCGTCACGAGCGCGTGCGGACATCCGTGGCAAGCCCCCGTCAGGTGCAACTTCACGACACCGCCCTCGATGTCCACCAGCTCGACGTCGCCGCCGTCCGCCTGTAGATAGCCCCGAATCTCGGCCAGCACCTGTTCCACCTGCTCCCTCATCACGCCCTCCTTCCCCCCACGATGCTGCCTCGATGCACGCCGGCTCCGCACGATCCTAACAGACGTCTCGCGCCGTGCCAACGGCCCGGACAGGGACCGCCGCCGGGGAGACCGCTGGCCGCCGCTCGGCGGGCAGCGGCGCGGAATCAGAACTTCATGCCGTTGTCGCCGCGCAGCACCCACTCCCCTTCACTCCCGACGGCGATGTCGGTGCGCGAGACACCGGTGAACGGCATGAACACGCGCACGCCGGTCCCCACGCCGTAGAGCGTCCGCGCCGCCCGGGTGTCGCCGCCGTCCCAGATCGCGCCGATGTCGCCGAAGACGGCCCCCGCCGCTTCGACATCGAAGTTCTTCAGCACCGGCAACCGGAACGTCCGCTTCTTCATCAGCGGAAAGCGCAGCTCCACGCTCTGCCACACTCGGCTCTCTCCGGTCGCGCGGCCTTCTGGAAAGCCGCGTACCGTCGCGATCCCTCCGAGCCGCGTTCTCTCATAGTCGGGAACCGTCCCGCGCGCCAGAGTGGCCTGCGCCCCGAGAGCCAGCGTGAACGACCCGGAGAGCGGGACAAACACGGATGAGCCGAACGATGTGCGGTTGAGCGTCACGCTGCCGCCGAGCCAAGAACCGACCTGCTCATAGCGCGCGCCAACGGTGAAGCCCCTTCGAGGATTCGTACGGAAGTCGCGGGCGTCGTAGCCCGCCGACACCGCCAGCGAGCGCACGAGGTCGTGCCGCGGAACATCGAGCGTGTCCGCGTCGCTCAACGGATCCGACTCCACGTCTTCCACGCGCGTGTCGAGCCCCACCTGGTAACGATAGCCGCTGAAGTAACGGTTCGCTCCGAGGCGGACCCCGCGCCGGCGCTCGCGGAGATTCTCCACGCGATCCCGCCACCGGCTATCGTAGGCGCTCACGAACAGACCGGCATGCACATGCCCGATCCACGGAAGCGTCCAGAGAGCCGAGAGGCTCTCCCGGGCGCCGAAGAGCGCGCTCACGCCGAGCCGCTGACCATCGCCGAGGAAGTTCGACTCCCGAATCGTCAGACCATACGTCGTGCCGTTCTCGGCCGAGTAGCTCAGCTCCGGGATCGGGAGCAGTGTTGCGCGCTCGCGCACCTCCACGATCACGTCGGCAGAGTCCGTCGAGGCGGAGTCGGCGCGCACCTGCACGTCACTGAACAGACCGAGATCGAGGAGCCGGCGTTCGTCCTGCCGAGCCGCCTCGCTGCAGTAGGTCGCGCCGGCGCGAAGTCGCATCTCGCGCGCGAAGACGCGCTCGCGGGTGCGGCCGTTTCCCTGGAGAGTGATGCGGCGCACGTGAGGGGCGCCGCCGCCGGACTCGCAAGGATCGGAGAGCGCGCATTCGCCGGGGGCGCCAAAAGAGAGTGCCGCGGCGGCCGCGACAAGGAGCCGGATGCCGGCCGCGTTCCACGGGGTGCGGTGGGTTCTCACTGCTTCCGAGGCGGATCCTTGATGGTCCCGTCGTCCTTCGGCGCAGGCGCGTCCTCGGGAAGGAGCGTCTGGAAGAAATAGCCCACGACGGCCGTGCCGCCGGCGAGGAACAACGTCCGCTCGAGGTCGAAGCGCTTCACCTCGATCGAGCGCACCTGGGAGGCCGGCAGGAGCAGGCTGCGATCGGCCTCGACGATCTCCACGAAGCCGTCGCGACTCACCTCTTCCTCGATGCGATAGTGCCCGACGAGGGTCGTATCTTGAACCTCGGCCCACCGGAACCGGTACTCCGTGCCGTCGGTCGTCGTGACGAACACGGCCCGGGCCTTGATCCGGCCTGAATCCGGCGCCTGGACAGGCACCCTCTTCGTGCAGCCCCAGATCACCGGGATCGCTGAGAGGACGATGCACAGCGCGGCCCACGGGCGCCCACCTCCAGCGCGATTCGTCATGGATCCTCCGCTCCCCCGGCATTCAGCGCGACCGTGCTTGGGTTCATCCTACCAGAGAGAGGGCCGGAAGCCCCGCCGGATTGACGAAAGCGGCATCGCCGGGACGCGCCGGCGCGAAGGCTGATGCGAGCCGCATCCGCAAGACGGCGCGGCGTCACGACCTCGCGCGTCACGGCCCGACAATGACTCTATCGGGCGCCGTGGCATCCGTCTTGCGATCTCACAGGGGTAGAACGCTGTGAGGGACCTTCGCACTGAGTCCCTCGTCACCCGAGCCGCTTCCCCCCGGCGAAGGTCCCTCCAGCGTGTCCCGAAGGTTGCCCTCCACCTCCGTCGGGTTCAGACGTTCGAAGGGAACGGTTCACCGGCCGTTCCCTTCGTTCGTTTTTCGCGCCCGCTCTTCCCTCTCCGCCCGCAGCCGGGTCACCAATTGATGCGCCAGCCGCAGAGGCTCCGGGATCCGATAGCGACCGGTCACGCGGAGAACGAGCCGCTTCGCCTCTTCGAGATTCACCCTGTGGCCGATCGAGACGTAGACCGGCTTCGTTCTCGCCCGCGTTCTCAAGACGAGCCCGATCTCATCCCCCTCCAATAGAAGCGGCGATGAGTCGCCGCGGTTGGGACCCGGCGCCGGGCCGGTCCCGACGAGCCGCGACTTGGCGCAGCCCACGGCCCGCAGATCGAGGCAGGCGCCAACATGACT
>JAGVPR010000082.1 GCA_020052115.1 Candidatus Eiseniibacteriota bacterium | reverse complement strand
GGCCCGCCGGTTGCTGTTCGAACCGGCGCGTGTTGACGGCCGGCCGGTGGCTGTCTGGTTCAGCTACCCGGTGACCTTCGCGCCCGAGCGCAACGCGGCGCCGAAGGGCCGCTAGAGCACCCCGGGCGGATCCCAGGCTTGACACGGGCGTCTTGCGTGCTATGGTGTCCTGGTTGGTTCCAGCGGCGACTTCGTGTCGCTTTTTTTTTGGGACGGTGCCCCTCGAAGCCCTTCGGCGGTGAACCATGAGCCTTCTGGAAATCCTGGACGAGCGCTGCGTCGCGCTCGATCTCGAGGCGCGGGACAAGCAGGAGGCCATCGCCAAGATGGTCGAGATGCTCGGCACGGCCGGCGCCCTCAGCGAGCGTGACGAGGTGCTGCGCGCCGTGCTCGAGCGCGAGAAGGTGATGAGCACCGGGATCGGCGGCGGCGTGGCGATCCCGCACGCTCAGAGCCGCGGCGTGACGCGGCTGGCGGTGGCCTTGGCGCGCCCGAAGCAGGAGATTGACTTCGAGGCGCTCGACGGCAAGCCGGTCGGACTGATCTTCCTCATCGTCGGGCCGGAAGAGCGCGGCGGCTACGTGCGCGTTCTGGCCCGCATCTCGCGGCTTCTCTACACAGGGGACCTTCAGCGAAAGCTCTACCGCGCCCGGGCATCGGGCGAGGTGCTCCGCATCATTGATGCGGAAGAGGACAAGCTGAAGGTCACCTAGAGGCCGGGATGGTCTGCCCCAACTGCCATTCGGTCCACTCGGACGGCACGCGATTCTGCCCGAATTGCGGCGCTTACCTGGAAGAGCCCACTCCGGCGTCCACGCTCAGGGACGAGTGGATGAAAGCCCTGGCCGCGGTGCACTCCGGGGAGCTGGCCGACGCCGCGCGCCGTCTGAGCGCCGTTGTTCGAGTTGATCCCTCGCATGCGGTGGCGCGCACGTACCTTGGATTGACCCATCTCATGAGCGGCGATCTGTCGCGGGCGGCGAGCGAGCTTCGCCAAGCGGAGCCGGGCGCCCTACCGCTCACGAGCCTGCTGCTCGGGTTGACCCTCCGGGCGGCGGGAGACCCGGCCGAGGCGGTCGCGGCTTTCCGGCGCTCTGCGCTCAGAAACGACGATCTGCGCATGGCCCTGCACGGAGAGGCGGGTGCGGGTCTGGATCTTGACAATCTGTCGGGCGCGGCCGCGGCGTATGAAAAGCTGGCTGTGTTGGACCCCGAAAACCCCGTCCCCCACTTCTGGCTAGGAGTCGTCCACAAGCGCCGCGGACATCTGGCGGATGCAGAGGCCTGTTTAGAGCGAGCGATCGGGAGGGATCCGGATTTCCGAGAGGCCAGACTTCTCATCGGCGAAGTCCGGCTCATGCAAGGGGATACCACGGGGGCACAGGATGCCTTCGAGGAGGTCCTCGCGCGGTCGCCCGGAGAGGGGCGTGCTCACTACCGGCTGGGCATGATCCTTGCGGAAACCGCGCACGGAGAGGAGGCCATCCGCCACATGGAATCCGCTGTGGTCGCCCGTCCCGACCAGTTCGAACCCCATTTCCAGCTCGCCCTCCTCTACTACAGCGAACGGCAGGATCTCGACCGGGCGCTCAGCGAACTCGAGACGGCCCTGTCACTGGAACCGTTGGACCCCGCAGCGAATCTCATTCTGAGCGAGCTCAGGTTCTTGGGCGGTCGTGGAGGGGTCGAGAAGTAGGGGTAGGGGGATCGGTTTGGAGATACTGGTTCGAGTACTGCGCTGGACATCTCTGCTTGGCTACGCGTGCGCTTCGGTGATCTACCTCAGGCCGCTGATCCAAGCCTCGGGGACCTCACGCTGGGCTATCAGGCTTCTCGTGGCGACCTTCGCGGTCCACACGGCCGCCATCGCCGCCGGGTGGGTGGGGGCCGGCTGGGCGCCGATCGGGAGCTCGGTGGACTCCGTCTACTTCTTCGCCTGGCTCGTCGTGGTCGTCCTCTTCGTGGTCGAGGCGGCCGCGAAGCAGCGCACGTTCGGCGCGTTCCTCTTGCCGGTGGTGCTCCCCTTGATCGCGTTCTCGCTCCTCGCGGGCAGAGGGCGCGCGCTGCCGGCCGCCGTGGCGAAGAGCCACTGGTTCGAGGTGCACGCGCTGTCGGCGTTCTTCGGCTACTCGGCGTTCGCGATCTCGTTTTGCGCGGGGCTCATGTACATCATGCTGGCGCGTCAGATCCGAGGCCGGCAGTTCGGCCGGCTCTTCGTGCGCCTGCCGTCGCTCGAGCTTCTCGATCAGATCGGTTATCGCACCGTGTCCATCGGCTTCCCGCTCTTCACGCTGAGCCTTCTGACCGGCGCGCTCTGGGCGAACCAGGTTTGGGGCGCTTTCTGGCGCTGGGAGCCGAAGGAGACGTGGGCGCTCGTGACATGGCTCCTCTACACGAGCTATCTGCACGCGCGCTTCAACGCCGGATGGCAGGGCCGGCGGGCCGCGATGCTCTCCATCGCGGGCTTCTCGTTCAGCATCGTCACGTTCGTGGGGACGTCGCTTCTCGCGAAGGGGAAGCACAGCTTTTGAGGGGCGGAGGATGCGCATTCTTCTCGCTGGAGTGAGTCACAAGACGGCGTCGGTGGAGATCCGGGAACGGATCGCCATCCCGCCTCGTGACTACGTCGAGACGGTGCGGCGCCTCCTGGCGGCGCCGTCCATCCAGGAGGGCGTCGTTCTCTCCACGTGCAACCGGAGCGAGTTCTACTGCACGGCCGCCGATCCGGAGGATGCGCGACGGGAGCTTCTGAGCTTCGTCGAGGACTTGGGGCGGAGGAACGGACATTCGCTCGAGAGCTGTCTCTACACGAAGGAGGGCGAAGAGGCCGTGCGGCACTTGTTCTGCGTGGCGGCGAGCCTCGATTCGCTGGTCGTGGGCGAGCCGCAGATCCTGGGCCAGGTGAAGGAGGCCTATCTCGCCTCCTCGGAAGCGAAGGCCACCGGCTTCACGCTCGATCACCTGTTCCAGGAAGCGCTGCGCGTCGGACGCGACGTGCGGGCGCACACCGAGATCGGCGCTTACGCCGTGTCGGTCAGCTCGGTCGCCGTGGATCTGGCGAAGAAGATCTTCGGCCACCTCGACGACCGGAGCGCCCTCGTCATGGGCGTCGGCGAGACCTCGAAGCTCACGCTGAAGAGCCTCACGGCGCACGGCATCCGGCAGGTCTTCGTCGCGAACCGTACGCATGAGCGCTCCGTGCAGGTGGCGTCGGAGGTCGGCGGGACGCCGGTGGAGTTCGCGCGCATTCTCGAGGTGCTGCGCGAGGTGGACGTGGTGGTCAGCTCGACCGCATCGCCGCGCCCCCTCATCCGGCGGGACGATCTCGGCGCGGTGATGCAGCTCCGGCGCAACCGCCCGATCTTCTTGATTGACCTGGCCGTCCCGAGGGACGTCGAGCCCGAGTGCGGGCTGATCTACAACGTATTCCTGTACAACATTGACGACTTGCGCGCCGTGTCCGAAGAGAATCTGGCGCGGCGCGAGAAGGAAGCGGCCCGCGCGAGCGAGATCATCGAGCGCGAGGTGGAGCGCTTTCTCCGATGGTACCGATCGCTGGAGGTCGTGCCGACGATCGTCTCTTTGCGCGACAAGATCGAGTCGATCCGGAGCGAGGAGTTCGAGAAGGCGATGTCGAAGCTCGGACATCTTCCGGACAAGGACCGGAAGGTGATCGAGCAGTTCGGCACGAGCGTGGTTCAGAAGATCCTGCACCAGCCGACGGTCCGCCTGAAGGGCATGGAAAACGACGAGAGAGCGAGGGGGTTCATCCACTCCTTGCGGCACCTCTTCCGCCTGGATGACGAGGAGGATTCGAAGACTTGAACGCAGGCGCCGAGGCATTGGCACCGGAAGGGGCGGGGCGGCCAACGGGTCCGGCCTCCCGTGCGTGGCATTGGTTCGTCTCCATCAAGGTGGGGCTCATCCTGCTCCTCATCATCACCATCCTGTCATTCCTCGGCATGCTCGTGCCGCAAGGCGGCGACGAGGCGCAGTACGTCGAAAAGTACGGGCAGGCGGGCGCCTCGCTCGTGCTGGCGCTCGGGCTGGACAACGCGTACCACTCCTGGTGGTACCAGGTCGCGCTTCTGGTGCTGGCGGTGAACATCACGGCCTGCACGATCTGGCGCATGCCGCGGGCGGTGCGCACGGCGTTTCGCCGGCAGTGGCTCGAGCCCGATCGGATCCAGGCCCTCGCGCTGAAGAAGTCGGCCGTCGTGGCCGCGAGCCCGGATCAGACGGCCTCGCGCGTGCGGGACGCGCTCAAGTCGGGCCGCTACTCGGTTCAGGAGCGGCAAAGCGGCGAAGCGTTGCTCTTCTCGGCGACGCGCGGCGGGATCTCGCGCCTGGTTGCGACGATCGTGCACATCGGACTCGTCGTGACGCTGCTCGGCGGCGTGTACGGGGGCCGGAGCGGCTGGTCGAAGTTGGTCTTCGGCGCTCCCGGGGAAACGGTCGCCTCGCCCGACGGGACCTTCGACGTCCGCGTGGACGCCTTCAAGGTCCTGACGAACGCGGATGGCTCGATCAAGGATTACATCTCGAGCCTGACGGTGCTCGAAGGGGGGCGCGAGGTTCTGAAGCAGGACGTCGAGGTGAACAAGTATCTACACCACCGCAAGGTCAACATCTACCAGTCGAGCTACTCGGCCCTGCCGGAGCGGTTCGCGAGCGCCCGACTCCGGGTGCAGTGGCCGGACGGCCGGGTGTCCGAGCCCTTCGACGCGCCCTACGGAGAGGCGGTCGAGGTGCCCGGCTCGCCGATGAAGGCGACCGTCGAGAGCTTCGCGGCCGACTTCCGCATAGACACGGAGACGCGCCGGGCGTACTCCGCTTCGCTCGAACCGCGCAACCCCGCGATCCGCGTCAACCTCGTCGAGGGGGAGCGCGACCTGGGCGGGCAGTGGGTCTTTCTGAATCGAGGCGGGGTGCACCCGCATGAGGGGGCGCCGCAGGTGGAGTTCCTCGCCTACGAGCCGCTCTACGCGACCGGGCTCGACTTCGCGCACAACCCGGCCGTTCCGATCGTGTGGGCGGGATTCGCCCTGATGGCGGTGGGCGTGCTGCCGATGATGGTCCTCATGACGCACCGGCGGATCTGGGTCGCCGTGATGCCCGACGGCGGGCGCGCGCGCCTGGTGGCCGGCGGGGCTGTGAACAAGCACCGTGAGATCTTCCAGCGGGAGTTCTACCGGCTCATGGACGGCGTTGAGAGCGGAAAAGAGGAGGCGGGCCGTGGCGGAAACTGACGTCTTGCTTTTCTGGGTGGCGCTCGGCGCCTACCTCGTTTCGACGATCGTGTACAC
The DNA here is from genome assembly GCA_020052115.1 of Candidatus Eiseniibacteriota bacterium. Lineage (GTDB taxonomy): Bacteria > Eisenbacteria > RBG-16-71-46 > JAGVPR01 > JAGVPR01 > JAGVPR01. Next base: position 8,150 of record JAGVPR010000082.1, on the reverse strand, counting down.
GTTGTTCTTCGCGTTCCAGAAGCCGACGTTCCTCTGGACGGCGCGCGGCGGCATGGCGCTGGGGTTCGTCGCGCATACGATCGCGATCCTGGGGCGTGCCGTGCAGGTCGGGCACATGCCGGTGACGAACCTCTACGAGTACGTCTCGCTCTTCGCCTGGGCCGTGGTCCTGGGCTACTGGGTCATCGTGTGGAAAGTGCGAAAGCCGCTGCTCGGGCCCTTCGTGGCCCCGGTGGCGTTCACGATGATCGTGGTCGCCTCCTTGTTCCCGAAGGACGCGAACCAGCAGCTCGTTCCGGCGCTGCAGTCGTACTGGCTGCAGATCCACGTGACGCTCGCCGTTCTGGGCGAGGGCGCGTTCGCGGTGGCGTTCGCCGCGAGCGTGACCTATCTCATGAAGAGCGCGCGCCCGGGCGGCATCGCGCTCGCGGGGAGCGTGACGTCGCTCCTGCTGGCCGGGATCTTCCTTGCGCTGTGGAACAAGCTGGCGCCGCTGGCCGTGCTGAGAGGCGGCGCGGTGCTCCCGTTCGTGCTGGGGACGGTCCTCCTCTCGATCCCGTTCTTCGGCGCGCAGGTGGCGCTCGCGAACGGCATCCGGAAGAAGCTGCCCGATCTCGACCAGCTCGACGAGATCGCATACCGCGGCATCGCGATCGGCTATCCGCTCTTTTTCATCGGCGCGCTGCTCGCCGGCGCGGTGTGGGCGCATCACGCGTGGGGGAAGATCTGGGGCTGGGATCCGAAGGAGGTCGGCGCGCTCGTCGTGTTCCTGATCTACTCGGCCTATCTTCACGCGCGCTCTTCGCATGGATGGCGCGGCCAGCGCGCGGCCGTTCTTTCGGTGCTCGGCTTCGCCGCCGCGATCTTCACCCTCTTCGGCAACCTTGTCCTCGGCGGACTCCACGCCTATAATTGACCTCTAAGCGACCTGGCCCGGCGGCGGAGCGCCGCCGGGCGTCGTATTTTCCGCGGCTACGCTCGGAGGAACGGTTTCTTGAGTTCTGGACCCTCGCGCACCTTCCGGCTGTTCGCGCTCTACTGGCTGCCGGTTGTCGCCTACATCATGCTGGTCCTCTACTTCTCGTCGCGGAGCCGGCTGCCTGGGGGCCTCATGCTCGGGCCCTTCGACAAGACGGCGCACTTCGCGCAGTACTTCGTGCTCGGCCTGCTGATCGCGCGGGCGTCGCGCGCATCGCTGCCGGGGTCCGGCGGATTGCGCCCGTGGCTCCTCGGCATCGCCCTGGGGATGGCGATCGGCGCCGGCGACGAGCGGCTCCAGGCGACCGTTCCGGGACGTTTCTGCAGCATGACCGATTTCCTGGCGGACACCGGCGGGATCGTCCTCTCGCAATGCGTGGTCTGGCTCGCGCGGGCGCGCGGCCGGCGCAAGCGCGAGGCCCCGGTGGAAGGGGGATAGCACGATGCTCGAGGCGCTCGGCGACTGGCGGCGAACGCACACATGCGGCGGGCTCGGCAAGGCCGACGCCGGCAGCGAAGCGGTTCTCATGGGGTGGGTCCAGCGCGTCCGCGATCACGGAGGCGTGCTGTTCGTTGATCTGCGCGACCGCTACGGCGTGACGCAGGTGGTCTTCCGCCCGGAGACGGCGCCGGAGGCGATGCTCGAGAAGGCGCGTGCCCTGAGGAGCGAGTTCGTCGTCGCGGTGCGCGGGCTCGTCGGCGAGCGGCCGGCCGACATGGTGAACCGCCAGCTGGCCACCGGCGAGATCGAAGTCTCGGCGGGCGACCTGCGCATCTTGAACAGCGCGCAAACACCCCCCTTCGCCGTCGAGGACGAGACCGACGCCGCGGAGGACCTGCGTCTCGAATACCGCTACCTCGACCTTCGGCGCCCCTCCCTGCAGCGGATCCTGGCGCTGCGGCACCGGATGGCGCTCGAGACGCGCCTTTTCCTCGCGGGGAAGGGGTTCCTCGAGATCGAGACGCCGATGATGGTGAAGCCGACGCCCGAGGGGGCCCGCGACTATATCGTTCCGGCGCGCCTGCACCCCGGCAAGTTCTACGCGCTCCCGCAGTCGCCGCAGCTCTACAAGCAGCTCCTCATGGTGTGCGGCTTCGACCGCTACTTCCAACTCGCCCGGTGCATGCGCGACGAGGATCAACGCGCCGACCGGCAGCCTGAGTTCACGCAGATAGACCTCGAGATGAGCTTCACCACGGAGGATGAGATCTTCGGGCTCATGGAAGGGCTCATGGCCCACTTGGTGCGTGAGGCGAGCGGCGTCGAGATACCAAGGCCTTTCCCGAGGCTTCGCTACGACGAGGCGATGGACCGTTACGGGAGCGACAAGCCGGATGTCCGGTTCGATCTCGAGATCCGTGACGTCTCGGCGGTCGCGGCGACCACGGACTTCGGCATCTTCCGCGAGGCGGTGGGTTCCGGCGGCGTGGTGCGCTGCATCGTGGCGCCGGGCTGCGCCGAGTGGTCGCGGCAGACCGTGGACGGGATCGAGGAGACGGCGAAGCGCTACGGGGCGAAGGGGCTTGCGCGCGCGAAGCTGACGGCGCGCGGCTTCGAGACCGGCGTGGGGAAGTTCCTCGAGCCGGCGCGCGAGGCGGTGGTCGCGGCGACGGGGGCGAAGGAGGGCGACCTCCTGCTCTTCGTCGCGGACCGCAAGGACGTCGCGCGCAAGGCGCTCGGCGCCGTGCGCCTTGCCGTGGGCCATGCGCTGTACAAGCCCGATCGGTTCGACTATCGCCTTCTGTGGGTCCGCGAGTTCCCGCTCTTCGAGCGGGACGAGGAGCACGGCCGGTGGGCGCCGGCGCATCACATGTTCACGATGCCGCTCGAGGAGGACCTGCCGTTTCTGGAGAGCGCCCCCGGGCGCGTCCGCGCGCAGCTCTACGATCTCGTTCTCTCCGGGGTGGAGTTGGGATCGGGCAGCATCCGGATCCACCGCCGCGATATCCAGGAGCGCGTGATGCGGGTGGTCGGGATGAGCGCGGAGGAGGCGGAGAAGAAGTTCGGGTTCTTGCTGAAGGCGTTCCAGTTCGGCGCGCCTCCGCACGGCGGGATCGCGCTGGGCTTCGACCGGATCATCATGCTGTTCGCGGGGTCGGATTCGATCCGCGACACGATGGCGTTTCCGAAGACCGCGCGCGCCGCTTCGCTGATGGACGGCTGCCCCGCCGAGGTTCCTGAGGACGACCTGCGCGAGCTGCACGTGCGCATCACCCCTTGAGGCGCCGGCGCCGCGCGTCGTTTCGGACCGGATGCGGTTCCGGAGGCGTCCCGGCGGACCCATCGCGGCGTGACGGGCTGGCCTGTGCTAGAGTGCGGGGCAGGCGAAGCGTCCGGCGGCGCCCTTCGGCGACCGGACGAGGGCCCGGAAGGATCCTCCGAATTACATGTTAGAAAAAGCGTTACGGTGTTTCGTTTCCCCCTTCCTTCTCGCCGCGATCTTCCTCATGGCGCCCGGGTGCGCGGGCGTGTCCCCGTGCCGTATCCCCGAGTCGCAGGTGGATGGGGCTCGTTTCGCCGCGGATGAGGCCGAGAGGGCGCTCGCTCCTGTTGTCGCGCAACGCGATTCGGTTCAACGGTTTATATCAATCCTTGAGGCCAGGCGCGACTCGCTGGCCTCTCTGAGCCCCGATTTGGGGACCGAAGAGAACCCCGATGGCCGCTAGCCGGATCGTGGGCATGGGGTCGCCGGTGACGATGATAGGGAGGATGGCCCGGCCGATGCTCGTGGGTGCGGCGGCCGTCGCTCTGGCCGCGACGGTCCTTTCCGGCTGCGGCCGGAAGGTGCTTCGGAGCGCGGACGTCGCGAGCGCCGATTACTATTCGAGCGAGGAGTTTCGCCATCTGAGCGACGAGCAGAGGGAAGAGTACTGCGGCGAGCTGGCGTACGAATTCGAGTTGCAGAGAGAGCGCGAGGATTGGGCGGAGCGCGAGAAAGTCGAGGTCGGCGAGCAGGCCCGCGCCGCCGCCGTGCGTTCGCGGCTTCTGATGGCGGAGATCCTGAAGGTCCAGGCGGATCTGGCCGCGCGCCGCGGGGCCGAGGGCGGGGCGCGCACCGGGGCATCGGATCGGTACGTGGTGCGGCCCGGTGATTCGCTCTGGGAGATTGCCGTGGAGTTCTTGGGGGACGGCAGGCGCTGGACGGAGATCCGCGACGCCAACCGCGATCGGTTGCGCGACGAGGACCGGATTCCGGTTGGGCTGGAGTTGACGATCCCCGGGAACGCGGAGCCCGCGGTTCCCGGCCGGGGAGGATCATGAACGACGACATTCGCAGCCGCATCTCGATGGAGGGAGTGGACCCGCTCCGTCTGCTCGGGCGAAACGACGGCGTTCTCCGTGAGATCGAGAAGCTCCTGCCCGTTCGCATCACCATGAGGGATGGGGAGCTTCGCCTTCGCGGCGCCGACGAGGACGTAACCCGAGCGCACGCTCTTCTCGAGAAGCTCATCGAGCGCGTGAAGCGCGGGCAGGCGATCGAGGGCGACCAGGTGGCGGAGCTCTTGGGACGCCCCGACGGCGACCGCGCCGGACCGGCGGCGCCGGGCGAGGAGTCCGCCGAAATCACATTCGCTTTCGACAAGCGCGTCATCAACGTGAAGAGCGGGGGGCAGTCGCGCTATATCGAGGCGATCCGCCGCAACGAGATCGTCTTCTCCATCGGGCCCGCGGGCACGGGAAAGACCTATCTCGCGGTCGCGATGGCGGTCCAGGCGCTCAAGGACCGGTCCGTCGAGCGCGTCTTTCTGGTGCGCCCCGCCGTGGAGGCGGGGGAGAACCTCGGCTTCCTTCCGGGCGACTTGCAGGAGAAGGTGGATCCGTACTTGAGGCCGCTCTACGACGCGCTCCGCGACATGATCAGCTACGAGAAGTTGCAGCGGTTCGTGCAGCTCGGCGTCATCGAGATCGCGCCGCTCGCCTACATGCGCGGGCGCACGCTCTCCCGCGCCTTCGTGATCCTCGACGAGGCGCAGAACACGACCGTCAAGCAGATGAAGATGTTCCTCACGCGGTTGGGGCCGGAATCGCGCGCGGTCATCACGGGCGACATCACGCAGATTGACCTCGCGGACCCCGAGGCCTCCGGTCTCGTGCGCATCCAGGAGATCCTCAGCGGGATCCGGGGCATCGAATTCGTCTACTTCGACGAGAGGGACGTCGTACGGCACCGGCTCGTGCGCGAGATCGTGCGCGCCTTCGACGAGCACGGCCGCGCGAACGGCGCCCCGGGCGCGCCGAAGGAGAGCGCGCGGTGAAACCCGCAAGACACCCCCGGCGTCTGCCGATTCTGCCGACGCGGGCGCTCAGCCGGCCGATGCAGAGTGCCGTGCGCGCGGCGGCCGGGCTTCTCTTCGTCATCCTGGCCTGCTTCGCGTTTCCCACGGGCGGGACTCCGGTGGGAGAGCGCTACATCGTGGGCGAGGTCCAGAAAGACGACGTGATCGCCCCGTTCGATTTCAAGATCCTGAAGGACGACACGCTGCTGCGGCGCGAGAGATCGGAAGCGGCGGCGGCGGTGGCCCCGGTCTTCGACTGGGACGGGCAGGCCGCGCGGCGCATGACGGAACGGTTCGTCTCCTTCAGCGACGAGGTCGAGAGCATCCGCGAGGCCGGGGACCTTTCGTCGCGGGCGAAGGAACTCAAGCTGGGCCAACTCTCGGTGCAGCTCACCGACGCGGCCCGCGACGCGTTGCTGGCGCCGCAAGGGCGAGACGATGTCTTGAGGGTGTTTTCCGACTTCCTCGCGGGCCTCGTCAAGACGGGCGTGCTCGACGATCGGGCGCTCGAGCGCGCGGGTGAGCCGCCGATCGTGACGATCCGGCGGGAAGCCGCCGAGTCGCTCTTCCCCGCCCAGCAGATCCCGGGAGTGGAGCAGGCGCGCGTCCTGGCGAAGCGGCGCGGCGGAGAGGCGGCCGCCGAGCTGGCCTGGCAGTTCGTCGAGCCGAACCTGCGCTTCAACGGAGACGAGACGGAACACCTCCGGCGCCAGGCGCGCGAGAACGTGGCGGATTTCGAGGGGCTCGTGCTCGAGGGCGAGAGGATCGTCGCGGCGCACGACAAGATCACCGCCGAGCATGCGCGGAAGCTGGAGTCGCTGAACTACGCGCTCGCCATGCGTCAGCGCCAAGCGCCCGTCTGGAGAACGCAGCAGTCGCTCCTGGGCCGATTCCTCGTCGCTCTCCTCCTCACTGGGGCTTTCGCCGCCTTCCTGCGGCTGCACCGGCCGAGGATCTTCGACGACACCTCGATGATCGTGCTCCTCGCGTTTTCCGGCGCGATCACACTGGCCGGGGCGGCGCTGGTGCTGGGCGCGCTCGGGCTCCCGAGTTACTTCATTCCGATGACGGCCGCGCCGATCCTGGTCGCGATGATGCTCGACGCCCCGCTGGCGGTGTTCGTGACGCTGACGCTGGCGCTCCTCGTCGGCGCTCTCGGCGGATTGGGCGTGCCCTTCATCCTCGTTGCAGCGCTCACGGGGTTCGCGGCGATCCTGAGCGTGCGTCAGCTCAGCCGCCGCCGCGACTTCTATCGCTCGATCCTCTTCATCTCCGCGGCCTACGTCGCCTCGCTCGGCGCGGTCGCCCTCGCGGACGCCGGGACGCTGCACGGGTTCTTGCAGGACAGCGCCGCCGGGATCACGGCGAGCTTCGTCTCCGTCGTGCTCGTGTCGTTCATCCTGCCGGTCATCGAGAGCCTCTTCAGCGTGACGACCGACGTGTCGCTGCTCGAGCTGGCGGACCTGAACCGGCCGCTGCTTCGGCGGATGATGATCGAAGCGCCCGGCACGTATCACCACTCGATGGTCGTCGGCCAGCTCGCCGAAGCGGCGGCCGATGCGATTGGCGCCGATCCGCTCCTGGCACGCGTCATGGCTTATTACCACGACATCGGGAAGATCGAGAAGCCGGGGTACTTCGTCGAGAACCTGACGCTCGGGATGAAGAACCGGCACGAGAAGCTGACGCCGACGATGAGCTGCCTCATCCTCGAGTCCCACGTGAAGGAAGGGATAGACCTGGCCAAGAAGGAGCGGTTGCCGCAGGTTCTCGTGGACGCGATCCCCGAACACCACGGCACGTCGCTGATGTCGTTCTTTTATCACAAGGCGCTGGAAAGCGACTCGTCCATAGACGAGCAGGATTACCGGTATCCCGGTCCGAAGCCGCGATCGAAGGAGACGGCGATCCTCATGCTGGCCGACGGTGTCGAGGCGGCCTCGCGAGCGCTCATCGAGCCCACACCGAGCCGTATCCGCGCCGTCGTCAAGCGGATCCTCGATGCGCGGGTCAACGAAGGGCAGCTCGATCTGTGCAACCTTACGATCGAGGAGCTGGCGCGGGTGCGCGAGAGCTTCGTGCGGGTCCTCACCGGGATCTTCCACGGGCGCGTGCAGTATCCGCAGGCCGCCTCCTTCGAGGAGCCGGCTCTGCCGCGTTCGGCGGCAGGCCGTGTGCGAAACGGTGGAGATATCCCTAGGAAACGCCCAGAAGCGGATTGAAGTCCTTCCCGAGAACGTACGTCAGTTCGCGCGAGCCGTCCTGGAAGGGGAGCGCGCGGAAGCGGACGAGGTCGGGATCGTCTTCATCGAAGACGCATACTCGCGTGAGCTGAACGCCCGGTTCCGCGGCATGGACCGCCCGACCGACGTGCTCGCCTTCCCCCTGTCGGACGATCCCGAGGCGGACCCTCCGGGGCGGTATCTGGGCGAGGTCTATGTCAACGTGGACCGCGCCGCGGCGCAGGCGGAGGAGTACGGCGTGACTCTCTCTCGCGAGCTGGCGCGGCTACTCGCGCACGGACTCCTGCACCTTCTGGGATACGACCACGAGATCTCGGCCGCCGAGGCGCACCGCATGAGCGGGCGCGAGGAGCAGTATCTGGAAGAGCTGGCCGGGCTCGGCGGTGAGCTGATCCGTCCGGCCCGCCGCTGAACGGAGCCGCCGTGCCGCGCCGCCCTCTGCGTCGGAGCGCTCCGTCGCGAACGATGCCGTCGCTTCCGGGCCGGAGCTTCGTCGGGCTTGCCCTCTGCGTCGTCTTGCCGCCGCTTGTCTACCTTGCCGGGAAGCTCGCCGAGTCACGTTTCCTCATGCCGCATCCGGCGGCGCTCGTTGCGATGGGCGCCGCGGCGTTCGTGCCGGCTTCCGTCGTGCTGGCGGTGATGGAGCGCCGG
>JAGVPR010000228.1 GCA_020052115.1 Candidatus Eiseniibacteriota bacterium | reverse complement strand
GGCGCTCGCCGCCGCGGGAATCGTGGCGATATTCGCGGCGGGGCCCTCGCTCCTGGGAGCGCTCGGCGTTCAGGGCGCTTCGCCGTATGCAGGCGAACGGTACGTCTACTTCGATCCGAGAGCGGTCCCGTTCCGGCCGGGCTGGTCTCCCGCGACCGACGCGGGGCTTCTCGTGCCCGCGAATTCGCAGACCTTCTCGCCGAAGGGGTTCGAGTACACGGCGGCGAAGCTCGAAGGGATTGTCGCGGGCCGCGTGAGCGGGCTTCTCGTCCACTTCTTCCCGCTCGTGGTCGTGCTCGCGGCGGTGAGGAGGCTCGACGGGAGGAAGGCCGTCCTTCTCGCCGCGATCGGGATCTTCATTCTCGTGTCGCTGTTCTTCCGCTCGGACTACTTCGGCGGGCCCGCTCTGGGCAATCGCTACTTCCACCTCTATCCCGCGATGGCGCTGCTCGTGGATCGCGTGCGATGGCGCGCGCGGGAACTCGCGCTCGCCGCCGTGGCGCTGGCGCTGGGGCTGCCGTTTCTCGCAAATCCGCTCGCGCACTCGCTCTTTCCGATGACGCACACGGTGCGGGCCCCCTACGCGTGGTTTCCCTCGGAGCCCACGGCCGTGGAGGATTTCTACTACGTCGCGCGCGAGTTCCGGTGGGATGCGACGGCGGAGGCCGTGGTCCGGGGGCTTCGAGGCGGGGCGCCGCCGACTCCGGAAGAGGAGACGCGCTTCACGAGCTTCGAGCCGCGCGAGATGCCGTGGGGTCAAGGCGTGGTGACGTTCGGTCTCTCGCGCGCGATGCCGGTCGTGCGGGAGACGCGAACGCGGCATCAAGCGGTCCGGCTCGATCCCGGCCGCCACGATTTCTATCTGCGCGTGGCGAACGCGCAGGTCGCGCCGGGCGAGCCGATGCCGGTCACGTTCGTCTTCGAGACGCTCGCCGACACCGCGAGCGCATCGATCGTGGTGGAGGTGGGGGGGGAACGGGTGGAAGGGAGAATCGCGCCGGATGAGGGCACGGCGGAGGCGCGGATCGAGATCCGGCATGCGATGCGCTACCTTGCCGCGCACCGGTCTCCGGAATCGGTGTTCACCCCGGAGCGGGACCGCGTGACGCTGGCCCGCGTGCGCATCCGGACCGATGCCCCTGTCGTCCTGAAGGCGGTGAGGGCGCCGGGTCGCGACGAGCCTTGATTCCGGGCGGCCGGCGAGCTACGCCCCGAGCAACTCCTTCGCGATCGCCTGCACGCGCGTGCCGTCCGCTTTTCCCTTGAGCTGCTGCATCGCCTGGCCCATCACCTTGCCCAGGTCCCGGGCCGACTGCGCGCCGGTCTTCTCTATGATCTCGCGCACAACCGCTCGCACCCCCTCGTCGTCGAGTTGCTGCGGCATGTACGAGAGCACGACGTCGCGCTCGCGGCCCTCCCGCTCGGCCAGATCCGCCCGGCCGGCGCGTTCGAAGCTCTCCGCGGCCTCGCGACGCTGCTTCGCGTAAGACGAGAGCACCGTGAGGGACTCCTCGTCGCTCAGGCTCTCGCGGGCGCCGCCTTTCAGGATCTGCGCGTCCTTGAGGCGTGACAAGAGCATCCGAAGAACGCTCACGCGAAGCTCGTCGCGCGCTCGCATCGCATCCTTCATGTCGGTCTGGATTCGCTCCATCATATTCGGCATGGAATCCTCCTCGCGGGGGCTGGTTGATTTCCGTCAAGGTAGGACCAAGGCATGGACGCGTCAAGAAGGCGGCGCGGCTCGCGGGGCGAGACGCGAGCTATACTTGTCAGCGCACCGGCGGCGCGGCTCCCATCACCCGCACGATCGGGTAGACGCCCTGGGCGCGATCGCGCCACGGTGAGCGCTCGAAGAACCAGTTGAGCCGCTTCGCCGGGTAGTGCGCGAACGCCGTGTCCACGAGCGCCGCCTCGAACTCCTTGCGCAGCGCCGGGTCCTCTTCGAGCATCCGCCGCGCGATCGGCTCCATGACGTAGGCTTCGGCGAACTCCTTCTGTTCGAAGATCGCGTCGAACCAGTTCCACGCGAGGAGTGCGTCGCGAGCCTGCGGTTCGAGAAGCCCCATCACCACGCGGGCGAGTGGCTGGTCGAGCGGAATGTAGAGATCACCTGGGCCGTATCGGCGCCGCTCGCGATGGAGCTCCGCGCGCGTCACCGTCACCTCGTGATGGCCCTCATACGGCGCGGCCGCGAAGGCGGCCGACAGCGTGTACACCTCCACGGTGTCTTCCCAGACGGCGCGCAGCGTATCGACGCGAACTCCATGGAGCGCGGCGTGGCCCGCCGCGCCGCGCCAGGCCGCGGGGATGAGGTAGCCTGCGGGACGCGTGATGATGGTCTTCGCCTCCGAGAACCGGAAGTAGGGCAGCAGCGTGTCCCACGGCGTCTTCGTGAAACTCGCGACCGGCGCCCCCGCGATGGGGCTCCATCGACGGGTCTGCCTGTAACCCTTGTACGCGAACGGCTCGCTCGAATCTCCGTCGGCCACGCGCAGCACGAACGGATCGCCCGGACGGCCCTCGGCGCTCATCCTCGCAGCCTGGGCGACGGCGCCGATCAACGCTGCCGGGCGCCGGCCGACCTCCTCGAGAATCGCCGCGAGAAAATCGTAGCTTGCGAGCACCCTCTCGCCGTACGGCTTCAGCATGTGGGTCTCGATGAGGACCGCGGGCATGTTTCGAAGCGGGAAGTATCCGTGCGACAGGCGCGGCGAGGCGCTCCCTCCGTCGAATCCCGACGAGGGATCTTCATCGGTGCGGAACCAGATGTAGGGGGCCGGCAGGTGGCCTTCGGCCTCGAGCGCCGGCACGACGGCCGAATCCACGAGCGTCCTCGCCCAGCGAAGAATCGCCTCCGGCACGTCGGGGCCTTGCGCGAAGCCGTAGGTCACGTCGTGCCTGAAGTCGGCGCCGTCCGTTGTGTGCACATCCACGAAGAGATGCGGGCGCCACCGGTTGATGAGCGCGATCTCGGCACGCAGTTCCGCGCTCTCCAGCTTCATGTAATCGCGATTGAGGTTCAGGCGCCGCGCATTCGTGCGCCATCCCATTTCGCGCGGGCCATTCTGGTTGATCCGGTTGTAGGGGCTGCGCAGTTCGTGCCCGTCGGCGTTGATCACCGGGATGACGAGCAGCACCGTGTGGTCGAGAAGGCGGCGCTTGCCGCCGAGGGCGATGTCGCGGAGCAGATCGAGGCAGGCGTCTTTCCCCTCGGTCTCGCCGGGATGGATGCCGCTCTGCAGGAGCACCACGGCCGCCCCTGCCTCATGCGCGCGCGCGGGATCACCCAGCCCTTCGCGCGCCGCCACGACGACGTAGAGCGGCCGGCGCTCCTCGGTTTCGCCGAAGGGAACGATCTGCACGAGCGGTGAGGCGGCATCGAGGCGGCGGAGGTATTCGAGCGTCGCCTCGTAATCAGGAGTCGTCTGATATCCGGAGATCTCGGCGGGCGTGCGCCAGTCCGTGGCAGCACGGGCGGGGAGCGCCGCCGCGAGAAGCGCCGGCGCGAGCAGGAGCGACCACCACGGTCCCCTCATCTTCGCCCCGCCTCACCGCCCGGCGACATAGGCGTTCGCGGCCGAGATGACGCGCCGGATCTTGCCGTCGCCGAGATAGTGATTCACCGGCAACAGGTAGTGGCGGTCGCGCAGCGCGTGCACGGGCCGCTCTTCCTTGAACCACCAGTGATCCACGAGCGCCGTCCCGCGCACGCCGCGCGCGCGCAGGTGGCGGTGGAACGCGCCGCGGTCCTCGACCTGCACCGGGAATGCGTAAAGCGCCTGGCGCGTGAGCGCCTCATCCGGTTGCGGGAGCCTGAGGCGCTGATCGAGCCCTTCGACGTAGAGACGGGCGATCTCGCGGCGGCGCGCGGCGATGCGCGCCAGATCCACACGCTCGAGAATCTCGCGCGAGCGGCGACCGATGGGGGCGCGAATCGCAGGATAATGCTCCTGCAGGAAATCGTAGTACTCCGTCGGGCCGCGCAAGAGTCGGCGGATCGCTGATTCCGCCCGGCGAGGCACGGTGACGGTCGCGAAAAACGACTCCAGCGCGCAACGGCGCGTCAGGCATCCCCGCAAGGTCTGCGCGCGTTGGTCGTCTTCCGTGGTGCGGCAAGGAACGAGATCGGCCTTGTCGCGAAACCACAAGAGCGCCCCCTCGGGCACGCCCAGCATCTTCGTGAACGAGTAGGCCGCGAGCCTTCCGGTGACCGGCACGTCGTCCTGGGGCAGCGTGTGCGCGAAGTCCTCGAGGAGCAGGACTTCCGCAGGGACGATCCCGCGCAGGATCCGGATGTTCTCCTCGATGTAGATGCCGAAGTAGTGGATGTAAACGATGTGATCGGGCTTCTCCGCCGCGATGAGCCGCGAGAGGGCGGGGCCGTCGAGCGCCATCGTGATGTCCGTCGGATAGAAGACGATCCGCCAGCCGGCGCGCAGGTACGGGTCGTGCACGCCCTGCGGCACGTAGTCGGGCATGAGCACGGTTCCCGGCGACCGCTGCGTGATGTAGTCGAGAAGTCCCTGCCGGAAGGTCGCGTAGAGGTAGCGGAGCCGTCCCACGCTGCGAATCGGCGCGCCGGCGAGAAACGGCGCCCGCTCGCATACCCGATCGCCCGAGATCACCTGAGCGACTTCAGCCGGCCCGCGAGCGCGCGCGCCCACGACCGCCGGTCCACGACGCGCGAGCGCCGCTTCTCGCCGCCGAAGTTGTCCTTGAAGCTCACCACGCCCTCGTACCCGCCGCTGGGGTTGAAGTCGAACCAGGAGAACCCGCGCCGTTCGGCATCGCACACGATCTCCCAATACAGCGCGTTGTTGGGCCTGTATTGGTTGTATTCCGCGAGCGCCGCCGCGTGCCATGTGACCATGTGCCGCCCTCCCCAGTAGAAGCAGACGATCCCGGCCACGACACAGCCGTCGCGGAGAGCGATCCAGAGCTTCTCGTGGGGCGATGGCTCATTCATCAGGAGGCGGAAAAGGTCCCAGCCGTAGCGTGCGCGTGTGCGCTTCTCCGGACCCATGCGGCTCCACTGCTCGAGAGCGGCAAGATAGACGTCGAAGTAGGCGCGCCAGTCCTTCTCGCCGGCGCCCTCGCGCACCGTCACCCCCTCGCGCGACGCCTTCTTGAGCGCTTTCTTGTGGGCGTGCGTCGTCTCCTGGTAGAGCGTGTCAATCCCGCGGGTCAGGTCAATGATCTGCGTCTGCTCGACGCGGGCCCCGCGCCACTCGAGCGCCGCCTGGAGCGGATCGAACGGGTTTTCTCTCCAAGTGACGTCGCGCATCGAGAGGATGTGGCCGGCGAGGAGCCCCGCGTGCTCGCCGCGGAGGGTGTCGCCCGAGATCCAGCCGCCGTAGTTCGATCCGGCCGTGCAGAGATGCGGCGTCACGAGCCCGCCGAGCCGTCGCATCCTCACGAGAGGAATCACGGCTCGCGCCCCGTCATCGAAGGCGACGCTCAGGGCGGCGGGCTCCGAACGGCCGCCTCCCCCCCGCGTGAAGAGATCGGCCCAGCGCGGGGAGTGGAAGTAGGTCGCGTGGGGGGAGCGCTCGCAGGCCGCCTGCCACTCGGCGCGATCCGCCGGCTCGATGCGTTCGATCCTCAGCATGCGCCCGCCTCGCTCAGAGCTTTCGCACGACGACGACGGTGATGTCGTCCCTCGATGGGGCGCGTCCGGCGTGACGGTCGCAGGCGGCGAAGAGAGCCTCGACCGTCTCGTGCGCCGTCGCTCCGTCCGTTTGGCGCAAGAGCCGCCGCAGCCGCGGCAGCCCGAAGTCGCGCCCCCGCGTGTCTTTCCGCTCGACAAGGCCGTCGGTGTACATGACGACGGTGTCGCCGGGCCGCAAGTGAATGTGCCCTCGCTCGTAGCGCGCCGCGGGGTTCGGTCCGAGCACGAGCCCGCCGCGGTCCAGTTCCTCGAAGGTCCGCGCCCGGCGCAGCAGGGGCGGGTTGTGCCCCGCGTTGCAGTAGATGAGCGTGCCGTTTCGCTCGAACTCGCCGTAGAAGAGCGAGATGAACTTGCTCGAGAGGGCGGCGCGGTGAATCACTCCGTTCAGCCGCTCGATGCTGCGCACCACCTTGAGGTTCGCATCGGTGCTCACGCGGAGCCCGGTGATGACGTCGCGGGCGAGGAGCGCCGCGGGCAGGCCGTGCCCCGACGCGTCCGCGATCGCAACGCCCAGGAGGTCCCCCGACAGCGGCAGATAGTCGAAGAGGTCGCCGCCGACGATCTCGGTGGGCCGTGAGCGGCCGTCAATGTCGTAGCCCTCGAAGCGCGGCGGCGCGGCCGGCAGGAGGCTCTCCTGGATGATGCGCGACTCCTCGAGGATGCCCGTGAGCTTCTGCTGTTCCAGCTTGAGAGTCACGACATGACGGACCGCGCTCAGCGAATACAGGATGTTCTGCTCCTTCGCCTCGCCCCCCACGGAGAACGCGAGCACGTGCGTGTTGCCCTCGCCGATCGCGATGGCGGCGAACGTCGAGGAGACGCCGATCGAGCGCTCGATCTCCGCGTCGAAGTCGGCATCACCCGGTCGGATGATCACGAGGCCTTCCTCGAGCGTCCGGCGGTGGGCCGGGTAGTCGCGCGGCACGCGGTAGCCGATCGGGGCCCCGTCCCCCGGGCCGACGCGGCAGCAGAGGTAGAAGTCCTCCCCCTCCCTCCGGTACAACCGCGCGTTCTCGAATCCGAGCTCGTCCTTGAACTCGCTCACGAAGATCTGGACGATCCCCGTCAGCATCGCCGAGACGTCTTCGAGCCGCTCGATTCGATCGAGCGCGCTCTCGAGCTTCTTGTACAGCCTCTTGTAGTCCGTACCCGTCTTCGGCGTCGCCGGCGAACTGGATTTCATCCCATCTCCCATGGTGGCCCCGCGAACCGCGCCGTCATGAGGGCGCGGTGCCTTCCCGGTCCGGCTCGCGGAACTGCATCTGGTAGAGCCGCCGGTAGAGCCCCTCCTGGCGGATCAGGTCATCGTGGCGCCCCTCTTGCGCGAGACGCCCGCCGTCCACCACGTAGATTCGGTGCGCGTGGCGCACGGTGGACAGCCGGTGCGCGATGACCACCGTCGTGCGGCCGGTCATCAAGCGGTCGAGCGCCTCCTGCACGAGCAGCTCGCTCTCGGTGTCGAGCGCCGAGGTCGCTTCATCGAGCACGAGCACCGGCGGGTTCGAGAGGAGGGCGCGCGCGATCGCGAGCCGCTGCCTCTGACCGCCCGAGAGCCGGAGCCCGCGGTCCCCGATCATCGTGTCATAGCCGTTCGGCAGCCCCGCGATGAACTCCTCGGCGTTCGCGGCGCGCGCGGCCGCCGCGATCTCCTCGCGCGAAGCCGCCGGCTTGCCGTACGCGATATTGAAGGCCACCGTTTCGTTGAAGAGGATCGTCTCCTGGCTCACGAATCCGAGCTGTCGCCTCAGGCTCTCGAGCCGGATGCTCCTCAAATCCGCGCCGTCCCAGAGCACCGCGCCGGAGCCGGGGTCGTAGAAGCGCGCGAGAAGATCCACGATCGTGGATTTCCCGCCGCCCGACGGGCCCACGAGCGCCACGATCTCCCCGACGCCCGCGTGCAGCGAGACCCCGCTGAGCACCGGGTGTCCGTGATCGTACTCGAAGGAGACGTCGCGCATCTCGATCGCGCCGCGAAGCGGTTCCGCCTCGCGCGCATCGGGCGCGTCCGCCACGCTCGGCTTCTCGTCGAGGATCTCGAACATCCGCGACGCGGCGGCTAGACCCTGCTGGATGTTGAGGTTCACCTGGCTCAGCACTTTGATCGGCTGCATGAGCGAGAACATGCCGACGAGGAAGAGCAGGAACCGCCCCGGGTCCATTCCCGCACCGGCGACGATGCGCTGCCCGCCGAACCACAGGATGATCGCCGCCACGGCGATGCCGATGAACTCGGTCAGCGGCGGCGCGATGGACGCCTTGCGGGTGAGACGGATCATCGTGTCCCGGTACTCAGCCGTCCGCCGGCGGAAGCGGGCGATCTCGAACCGCTCCATGCAGAACGCCTTCATGATGCGGATGCCCGACACGGTCTCCTCGAGCGCGGAGGTGATCCCCGCCATCTTCTCCTGCGCGAGCCCCGCGTGGCGCCGGAGCGTTTGGCCGACGCGGTCTATGATGATAAGGCTCGGCGGCAGGAGCACCGCGGCCACGAGGAAGAGCTGCCACGAGGCGATGAGCACCGCGACGAGGTAGGCCGCCAGCAGGAAGACCTGGCGCAGGGCCATGGCGAAGCCGTTCGCGATGGCGCCCCGCATGAGCGT
This sequence comes from Candidatus Eiseniibacteriota bacterium, assembly GCA_020052115.1. Classification (GTDB taxonomy): domain Bacteria; phylum Eisenbacteria; class RBG-16-71-46; order JAGVPR01; family JAGVPR01; genus JAGVPR01. Next base: position 809 of record JAGVPR010000228.1, on the reverse strand, counting down.
GATGTCGTTTGTGAGCCTCGAAATAAGCTCTCCGGCCCGCTCGCGGCGGAAGTAGTCGAGCGAGAGCGCGTGGTAGTGCGTGTAGAGCGTGTCCCGCAGGTCGCGCATCACCCCTTGCTCCGCCTTCACCACGAGGTAGCTCTGCAGGTACCAGAACAGGTTCTTCAGCGCGAAAACGACGACCAGCATCAGGCAGAACCGCCGCAGCGTGTCGAGGCGGTCGCGGCCGCGGATGCCCTGGTAGAAAATCGCCTGGAGCGTCGCCGGCTTGAGGAGCTTCCCGGGATCGGCGCGCAGATCGGGGATCGCCTGCGCGGGCAGATCCTCGCCCGTCAGCACGATCTTCGAGAACGGTATGATCATCGCGATCGAGAATCCGGAGAAGACCGCCAGAAGCATCATGAACAGCACCGAGGCGGCGAGCGGCTTCCAGTGCGGCCTGAGATAGCGCAGCAGGCGCGGGTACTGGTTCACGACCGCTCCCCCGTGTGCTGCGAGGCCGCCGCTCCGGCGCGGTCGAGTAGCTCCTCGGCGGCGGATAGCACCTGCGCCACTTCGATCTCCTCGCCGTAGCCGCCGAGCACACGGTGCTGGGGCCCGCGCGGCGAATACTTCTCCCGCTCCGAGTGCAGGAAGAGGGCGACGACGGGCGTGCCCACCGCCGCGGCCAGGTGCATCGCGCCGGTGTCGGGCGTGATGAGCAGGTCGAGGCCGCGAAGCAGCCGTCCTAGGTCGTCCTCGGGAAGGAGCGGCGCCTCGACCACGCCGCGAGCGGCGAGATCGCCGAACCCGGCGACGAGATCGCGCTC
>JAGVPR010000133.1 GCA_020052115.1 Candidatus Eiseniibacteriota bacterium | reverse complement strand
GCGCGCGGCGCGCTCGAAGCGGAGCGCAACCGCGCAGGGATCGCGATCGAGGAGGAGTACGCGCGGCTCGTCGCGAACCGCGAACTGACGCGGCGCTACGCGGACGAGATCCTCCCGCTCGCCGACATGGCCTATCGGAGCGCGCGAGCGGGCTACTTTTCGGGGCGCGAGTCCTTCATCGTGCTCCTGGAGAGCGTGCGGAGGATCACGGAGCTGAAAACGACCTACTACGAGTACTTGGCGCAATCCGAGACGCATCTCGCTCGTCTCGAAGAGGCTCTGGGCGAGGATCTCGGCGCGATCCGGCTCGGGCCGGACGCGGGGCTGGAGAACGGGAAGGAAGGAACGCAGAGATGAAACCGCGTGCGTGGATCGTGGTCATCGTGGCCGGCTTCGCACTGGCCGTCGCCGCGGGGGCGGGGTGCGGGGGCAAGGGAGAAAAATCGGCGACCGCGACGAAGGCCGCGAAGTACTACTGCCCCATGCACCCGACCTACGTCTCCGACCGTCACGGCGACTGCCCGATCTGCAACATGAAGCTCGTGCCGGTCGGTGACGAGAAAGCGGCTGCCGAGCATGTGGAGGCCGCCGAGCCGAGCGGCTCCGCCGGCGAACGCAAGATCCTCTTCTATCGCAACCCAATGAATCCCGATGTCACCTCTCCCGTTCCGATGAAGGACGAGATGGGGATGGATTACGTGCCGGTTTACAGCGACGAGGTCTCGAGCGCGCCGGGCGATATCGAAGGCTACGCAACGCTGACGCTCACGCCCGAGAAGATCCGGCTGGCCGGCGTGCAGACGGCGTCCGCTGAACGCGGCGGCGCATCGCGGATCGTCCGCACCGTCGGCACGGTCACCGCTGACGAAACGCGGGTGCGCCGGGTGACGACGAAGATCTCCGGCTACGTCGAGAAGCTCTATGTGAACTTCACCGGGCAGGAGGTGCGGCGCGGGCAGCCGGTGCTCTCGATCTACTCTCCCGAGCTGCTCGCGAGCCAGGAGGAGCTGCTCCGCGCGAAGGAGGCAGCCGCGCGCGCCGCCGTGTCCTCGGATCCCGAAGCGCGCCGCCGCGGCGAGGATCTCCTCGATGCGGCTCGCCGGCGGCTCGCGCTCTTCGACGTCCCCGAGAGCTTCGTGAGCGAGGTGGAGGCGGGCGGGGTCCCGAGGCGCGAGGTGACGCTGCTGGCGCCCGTCTCGGGGTACATCACGGCGAAGGAGACATACGAAGGCGCGCAGGTCGAGCCGGGCATGCCGCTCTACACGGTGACCGATCTCTCGCGGGTGTGGATCGAGGCGCAGGTCTACGAATACGAGGCCCCGTCGGTGCGCGTGGGACAGCAGGCCGCGCTCACGCTTCCGTACGATCCGTCGGCGCGCTTCGAGGGGCAGGTCTCCTACATCAACCCGTATCTCGAGCCCGAGAGCCGCACGCTCACGGTGCGCTTCGAGTTCGCGAATCCCGGGATCGCGCTCAAGCCGGGCATGTTCGTCAATGTTGATCTCGAGGTGCCCGGCGGCGAAGGTGTCACCGTGCCGAGCGATGCCGTGCTCGACACCGGCATCCGCCAGATTGTCTTCGTGGAGCAAGGCGGCGGGGTCTTCCAGCCGCGCCAGGTGAGCGTCGGGTCTCGCAGTGCCGGGAGGGCGCAAATCCTCTCCGGGGTCGCCGAGGGTGAGCGGGTCGTCGTGCGCGCGAACTTCCTCCTCGACTCCGAATCGCGCATGCGGGCCGGGATCTCGAGCGCCTCGGAGAAGCACGACCACGGGGGCGCGCAGTGATCCGGAGGATCATCGCGTTCTCCGCGAACAACCGCGCCCTCGTTCTCCTCGGCGTCGCGGCGCTCTGCGTCTTCGCGTTCTACACGTTGAAGCAGATCCGCCTCGATGCGCTTCCCGATCTCTCCGATACGCAGGTCATCATCTACTCGCGATGGGATCGTTCCCCGGACATCATCGAGGACCAGGTCACCTATCCGATCATCGCCTCCCTCCTCGGGGCGCCGAAGGTGAAGGCGATTCGCGGGCTCACCGACTTCGGCTTTTCCTACGTCTACGTGATCTTCCAGGACGGCACCGATCTGTACTGGGCGCGCTCCCGGGTCCTCGAATACCTCTCGAAGATCCAGGCGCGGCTGCCGGAGGGTGTGCGCACGGAGCTGGGCCCGGATGCGACGGGCGTCGGATGGGTGTTTCAGTACGCGCTCGTGGACCGCTCGAGCAAGCACTCGCTCGATGAGCTCCGCTCGTATCAGGACTGGACGCTGCGCTACGCGATCCAGTCCGTGCCCGGCGTGGCCGAGGTCGCCTCGATCGGCGGGTTCGAGAAGCAGTATCAGATCACCGTTGATCCCAACCGCCTCGTCGCCTACGGGCTGCCGCTCGACCAGGTCGTCGAGGCGATCAGGAAGTCGAACAACGAGGTCGGAGGCCGTCTCGTCGAGTGGTCCGGGACCGAGTACATGGTCCGCGGCCGCGGCTACTCGCGCAGCATCCAGGATTTCGAGCAGATCGTCGTCAAGGCGGCGCCCGGCGGCGTGCCGGTGCTCCTGCGCGACATCGCGCGCGTGGATCTGGGGCCGGAGATCCGTCGTGGCGTGGCCGATCTCGACGGGCTTGGGGATCACGTCGGCGGCATCGTCGTGATGCGTCACGGAGAGAATGCGCTCAACGTCATCAAGCGTGTGAAGCAGAAGATCGAGGAGATCACCCCGGCGCTCCCCGAAGGGGTCGAGATCCGCACGACGTACGACCGCGCCGATCTCATCCACCGCGCGATCGAGACGCTCCGGCACGAGCTCGTCATCGAGATGATCATCGTCTCGATGGTGATCCTCCTCTTCCTCTGGCACATCCCATCGGCCATCGTCCCGATCCTGACGATCCCGATCTCGGTCTTCCTCGCCTTCATCCCGCTCTACTTCTTCGGCGTGACGGTGAACATCATGTCGCTCGCGGGGATCGCGATCTCGATCGGTGTCCTCGTGGACGGCGCAATTGTCGAGGTCGAGAACGCGTACAACAAGATCCACCACTGGATCGCCGGCGGGCGGAAGGGGGACTTCCACGCGGTGCGCCTCGAGGCGCTGCAGGAGGTGGGTCCCGCGGTCTTCTTCTCGCTCCTCGTCGTCTCCGTCTCGTTCCTTCCGGTCTTCGCGCTCGTGGATCAGGAGGGGCGGCTCTTCAAGCCGCTCGCGTACTCGAAGAACCTCGCGATGGCGCTGGCGGCCCTTCTCGCGATCACGCTCGACCCGGCGCTCCGGATGATGTTCGCGCGCGTGGAGCCGTTCCGCTTCCGTCCGCGGTGGCTAGCGCATGCGGCCACCCAGGTCGGAGTGGGGACCTATTATTCTGAAGAGCGGCACCCGATCAGCCGTGCCCTCTTCCGGGTCTACGAGCCGGCCTGCCGATTCGTGCTGCGCCGCCCGAAGGCGGTCATTGCGGCCGCGGCGCTCATCGTCGCAGTGAGCATCCCCGCGTACTTCGGGCTCGGGTCGGAGTTCATGCCGCCCCTGAACGAGGGAGCGATCCTCTACATGCCGACGACGCTCCCCGGCATCTCGGTGGCCCAGGCGCAGGAGCTGCTCGAAACCCAGGACAGGGTTCTCAAGTCGTTCCCGGAAGTAGAAAGCGTCTTCGGAAAGGCGGGGCGCGCGGAAACCTCGACCGATCCCGCGCCGTTCTCGATGATGGAGACGACCGTCGTGTTGAAGCCCGAGCGCGAGTGGCGCGCGAAGCCGCGCTGGTACTCCTCGTGGGCGCCGAGCTGGCTCGAGGGGTTCTTCCGCCCCATCTGGCCCGATCGCATCTCGCGCGAGGATCTGGAAGCGGAGATGGACCGCGCGCTCCAGATCCCGGGCCAGACGAACGCTTGGACGCAGCCGATCAAGGCGCGCATAGACATGCTCTCGACCGGCGTGCGCACACCCATCGGCATCAAGGTCCTCGGCCCCGACCTCACGGTGATCGAGCGCGTCGGCGGGGAGATCGAAGCGGTCGTGCGCCAGGTGCCCGGTACGCGGAGCGTCTTCGCGGAGCGCGTGGCGGGCGGCTACTTCGTGGATTTCGAGCCGCGCCGCGATCAGCTCGCGCGCTACGGGCTCACGATCGAGCAGCTCCAGATGACGATCATGACCGCGATCGGCGGCGAGAACATCGCGACGACCGTCGAGGGGCGCGCGCGCTACCCGGTCAACGTGCGATACCCGCGGGAACTCCGCGGAGACCTCGACAAGCTCGAGCGCGTCCTCGTTCCGACGATGGACGGCGCGAATGTCCCGCTCGCGCAACTTGCGAACATCACGATCAACACCGGGCCGGCGATGATCCGCGACGAGAACGGCTTTCTCGTCGGCTACGTCTACGTGGACATGACCGGCCGTGACATCGGCGGCTACGTCGAGGATGCGAAGAAGCTCGTCCGTGACAGGGTCGCTCTTCCGGCAGGCTACACGCTCGTCTGGAGCGGCCAGTACGAGAACATGATCCGCGTGAAGGAGCGGCTCAAGATTGTCGTGCCGATCACGCTAGTCTTGATCTTCGTGCTCCTCTTCGCGAACACGCGGTCGGCGTTCAAGTCGCTCGTCGTCATGCTCGCTGTGCCGTTCTCAGCCGTCGGCGCGATCTGGCTCTTCCACCTGCTCCACTACAACGTCTCGATCGCCGCGTGGGTCGGGATGATCGCGCTCCTCGGGCTCGACGCCGAGACGGGCGTTTTCATGCTCCTCTTCCTCGATCTCTCGCACGACCACTACAAGCGGGAAGGGCTCATCCGGAGCCGCCGCGACCTCGACGAGGCGATCGTGCACGGTGCTGTGAAGAGGGTGCGCCCGAAGTTGATGACGGTCGCCGCCGCGTTCATGGGGTTACTGCCGATCATGTGGTCCACCTCGGCGGGCGCCGACGTCATGAAGCGGATCGCGGCGCCGATGATCGGCGGGCTCGTGACGTCCTTCCTGCTCGAACTCCTCGTCTACCCGGCGATCTACAAGCTGTGGAAGCTGCGTGGCGAGTGGCGCGGGCTGCCGGGCGACGGCACCGGCGTCCCCCGGACGGCCGGCGGCGGGAGGGGAGCATGACCGGCGTGCTTCCGGCCCTCAGGATCACGTTTGCGCACTTCCATCCGGCGCTCGTGCACTTTCCCGTCGCCTTGCTCTTGGCCGGCGCGGGCATGGAGGCGTTTCAGATCGTGAGGCGATGCGCGGGACGATCCCCGGTCGGCCGGGTGCTCCTCGGTCTGGGCGCGCCCGCGGCCCTGCTCGCTGTCAGCTCGGGTCTTCTCCTGTTTCGCCCCCAGGAAGTGCTGGGCCGAACGCTGGAGGTGGCGCTGATCCACCGGTTCCTGGGTCTGGCGACAGCGACGGCCGCCGTGTGTGCGTTCTTCGCGGGGGGGATTCAGCGGGATCCCGGCCCGGGTGGTCGCCGCCTCATGGCCTATCGCGTTCTCTATTTCACCGCCGCCGTGCTGGTCGGCCTGACCGGCCATTACGGCGGCTGGATCGTGTTCGGGTGGGGGAAGGTCTGGCCCAACTGAACACTCGCAACTCACAATCAACGGGGAGTAGATCAGAATGAAAACGCATTCCGCCAAGTTGTTTATCGCTCTGGGGTGCATGCTCGCCCTGTCCGCGGCGAGTTTCGCGGCCGCAGCGGATGACGGGCACGATTCTCACAAGCACGCGACTGCCGCAGCGGAAACCGCGGGCGAGCACTCGCACGGGCGGAGCGAGATCCACGGGGGATCCTCCGTGATGACGGCCGAGAACCACTTCGAACTGCTTTTCACCACGGATGAGGCCAGGCTGTATGTCTACGACGGCAGTCAGGCTCCGGTCCGGAATCTCGAGGGGGTCAACGTGATGTTGACGCTAGCGACCAAGGACTCGAAGGTGAATCCGCTGTCGATGGCGTACGTCAAGGCGGACCCGAAGAAGGGCGTCTCCCAGGACTACTTCGTCGCCCGCCACGACTTCAAGAGCGCGGGCGGCAACGCAGCGAAGGCGATGGTCCGCGTCGAGGGGCTGGGCAAGAAGCCGGTGGAATTCAAGTCGGCGGTGGTTCTCGGCGAGCAGGCCGCGTACACGTGCGCGATGCACCCGGAGGTGAAGACGGAGGAGCCAGGATCGTGTCCCAAGTGCGGTATGCCTCTCCACAAGGTGGAGAGGGTCGAAGAGCACGAGCATGACGCCAAGCATGACGCGGGCACCCCGGGCGCCCACGACCAGCACCACTAATGTCCATCAACCGGCGGAAGGTGCGCTTTTCCGCCTTGGTCATTGGGTTTCTCGCTCTCGCGATCTCCGGCCCGTGGGGCGGCGGCGCTCCTGCGCCCCGCCCCGGGCCTCGGGCCGGGGTCTCGGGAGACCCGCGCCGGGGCGCACGCCTGTTCGCCGCTCTCGATTGTGCGCGCTGTCATTCGGAGCCGAGACGCGACCGTCGAGTACAGGTCCCTCCCGCGCTCGATATCGAGGGTAACCGCGCGAATCTAGACTGGCTCGCCGAGTACTTACTCGCCCCGCATTCGATCCGCTACGCAGCGGAGGGGATCCGAGGCGACCTTCGCATGCCGGCGCTTGTCGCCTCGAAGTCCGATGCACGCGACCTCGTGGCTCTCATGGCTACGTGGACCGACACCGCGCGCGTGCCCCACGTTGCCGTCGCAGCGACTGATTCCGCGGCGCACGAAGGCGAGGTCCTCTTCGCCCAGTACCAGTGCCGCGGCTGCCACGAACTCGGCGGTGAAGGCCGGAAGATCGGACCGGCCCTCGACGATGTGGGCGCACGCCGACCTCCGGACTATCTGCGGGCGCTGCTGCTCGATCCGCAGCGCGTCGTCCCCGGGACTTCGATGAAGAACTTCGATCTCTGGGACGAGGAGGCGGTCGCGCTGACCGCTTATCTCGGCTCGCTCAGGAGCCCGGCCGCATCGGAGGCTTACTCAATTCCGACAGGCGTTGTCGCAGATGGTCCAGCTCTGGGAGATTCACTGCCCGCATCTCCAACTACACTGCCTATTGCGCGGTAATTTCGGCGCTTCGCCGGGCACGTCGATTGCAAGTGTCGCCACTCGCCGCCGTGCGTCCCAAGCGCGGAGTCGGCGAATCCGGGAAGGGACCGCCCTCACTTTCGTCGCATTCGATGGTAGGCGGATCGTTGCGCGGTGCCGATGCGTCGCGCGTGAGGAGGCAAGATGTCGAGAGCGGGCTGCGGGGCGCACTGGGTGCTTGCGGGCGCCGTGGCCATCGCGGTGTCGGGATGCGGTGCGGGGATGGCGGGGATGGGTGGCGGCTGCGGGATGATGGGGGGCCAGGGCGGTCACGGCTCGCACGAAGCCGCCGCCGCCGAGGCGCAGAAGGCGGTCTGTCCCGTGTGCGGCACGCGTCTCACTGTGAGCGAAGCCACCCCGCGCGCCACCTATCATGAGGAGATCTTCTACTTCGTCTCCGAGGAGCACGAGAGGTTGTTCATGGCCGAGCCGGAGAAGTACGTCGCCGGGGCCGATCGTCCCGCTCCGCCGGAGTCGCACGAGCACCACTGAGCGCACGTGGCTGCAGAGGCCAGGAGAGGGGACGGACGTGACGAGTGGGGGGAGGGGGAGCGCGATGGCGAAGATGCCGATCGATCGCCGCGCGGCGGCGACCGCCGCTTCGGCCGTCAGCCGATGAACGCTCGCCGGGTGCGGCGGGCCAACCACGAGGAGGCATCGATGCGCTCTGTCAAGCCATGGCTCATGGTTGGATGTCTGATGACGGCGTCGGCGATCCTCCCGACACAGGCTCTGTCCAGCCTGAGCGTGCATCCGACGTCGTACGCGGCGGTTGCAGAGCAGGGGGGTCTCACCACCGACGTTCTGCATATCCGCAATGATGGCCCGACGTCGCCCCTGGGCTACACCGTGAGCGATGATCGGGAGTGGCTGTCTGAGTTCCCGACTTCGGGACAGATCATCGTGGGCCAGCAGGTGGAAGTGACAGTTTCGTTCGATGCGACAGGACTCGCGCCCGGGGACTACACCGGGACGATCACCGTTTTGGATCCCCACCACGGTCCGATTCTCATTCCCGCCACGCTCACGGTGAATGCAACGACAGCGGTGGAGACCGGCTGGAGCGAGCTTACGTCGGGGGTCGGTCTCGCGCAGAGCCGGCCGAATCCGACGAGCGGCGGAGCGGAGATCGCCTTTCGGATACCCGAGGAGCAGGCCGCGCGCCTGCGCCTCTTCGACGTCTCGGGGAGGGAAGTGGCGACGCTCTTCGACGGTGTCGCTTCGCGGGGAGAGACACGCATCGCCTGGACCGGCGCGGATCGCTCGGGGAGGTTGCTGGCGACGGGAATCTACTTCTATCGCCTTGAGAGTCCGGCGGGGGTTCTTCTCAGGCAGCTTGTCGTATTGAGGTGATCGCGCCCCTCCGATTCGGCTGGAAACCAGCCGCGCGCCGCGGTCCTTTTCATCCTCTCGAATGTCCTCATGACCCTCGCGCCGTTCGCCGTTCTCTACATGCGGCGGCCGGTGGGGCTCTCACGCATCTTGCCTTCGTCGTCGCCGCTGCGGATAATCCACGGTCGAGGAGGAGCGATGAGCCCATTACGCCGCAAGTGGTCCCTGAGCTTGAAGGTTTCTCCAGGGGGGGAGTCATGAGCGTCATTCGACGCAATCCGATCACCGGGCGCTGGGTCATCTTCTCCGATGAGGCCGGCCCGCCGCCGCCGACGGATGGGCGCTGCCCGTTCTGCGAGGGGAACGAGGCGCTCACCCCGCACGAGATCATCGCGTGGGGGCGTGACGGGCGCGAGCACGACTCCGAAGGCTGGTCGGTGCGCGTCGTCCCGAACGCACACCCGCTTCTTCGGATCGAGTCGAGGCTCGAGCTGTTCGCCGAAGGGATGTACGACGCCGCCTCCGGCACCGGCGCTCACGAGGTGATCATCGAGACGCCGGAGCACAAGAGGAGCCTCGCCGAACTCCCGAGAGACCAGGTCGCGCGCGTTCTTGCCGCCTACGCGGAGCGCATCAACGACTTGAAAGGCGACAAGCGCTTCCGGTGCATCTTCATCTTCAAGAACCAGGGCGCCGAGGCGGGTGCGGGCTTGCCCGGCCACGCACACTCCCAGGTGATCGGTCTCCCGGTGACGCCCAAGGCATTCAAGGAGATACTCGTCGGCGCTCGGCAGCACTTCCTGATCAAGGAAAGGTGTGTCTTCTGCGACATCCTTCAGGAGGAGATGGACATGGGCGCGCGCCTCGTGGAGGTGACCGAGCACTTCGCCGCCCTCGAACCCTACGCGTCCAGGCATCCGTTCGAGACATGGATCCTGCCGCGCCGCCACGGACCGGATTTCGAGGCGGTCACCGACGCCGAGCGGGACGACCTCGCGGGGCTTCTCATCTCCGTGCTGGGCCGGCTGGAGAAGGTGCTGCCCCGGCCGGCCTACAATCTGTTTCTCTACAGCGGCCCGAACCGCAAGACCAATCCGGACCGCTGGAAGACGCTCGCCGCCGATTTCCACTGGCACATCGAGATCCTCCCCCGGCTGTTCTACGAGGCGGGCTTCGAGGTGGGGAGCGGGTTGTTCGCGAATGCCGTGACGCCGGAGACGGCCGCGAAGGTTCTGCGCGAAGCGGAACGGCCGCTGTAGGACGTGGGCATGTCGCGTGCCGGCCGCATCGCGGAAGTCGCCGTCCCACTTCCGGTCCCGCATACATTCACCTACCTGATTCCCGACGAGTACCGCGACGCGGTCGGACGCGGCGTGCAGGTGCGCGTGCCTTTCGGCCGCCGGGAGATCGAAGGGTTCGTGGTGGACGTGGGGGCGGCCTCCGAGCGCAAGGGGCTGAAGCCGATCCTCAAGGTGGCCCCCGGCGGGGCGGTCTTCGACGAGAAGATGCTCCGCCTCACCCACTGGATCTCGGAGTACTACCTCGTGCCGTGGGGCGAGGTGCTGCGCACGGCCCTTCCCGGGGGCGTGCGCCATCGCCCCGGCCGAAAGCTCGCGGCTCGGGCCGCGCGTGATCCGTGGGACGTGCCGGCCTCGGGGCTCCCGCGCGAGGCGTTTCACCCGACGGCCGAGCAGACGCAGGCGATCGGCGAGATTCTCGGCGCCCTCGGCAAGCGCGAGTACGCGGGGTTCCTCCTCTTCGGCGTCACCGGAAGCGGAAAGACCGAGGTCTACCTCTCCGCCGCGGAGCGTGTTCTCTCCGAAGGCGGCTCGGCGCTCGTGCTCGTGCCGGAGATTTCGCTCGCCACGCAGATCGTCGGCCGCTTCCGCGCGTGGTTCGGCGATCGCGCTGCGGTGTTGCACTCGGGCCTGACGGCCCGCCAGAGGCGCGAGACATGGGACCGCGCGCACGCCGGCGAGCTTCGCGTGATCCTGGGAGCGCGCTCGGCGGTCTTTGTTCCGCTGACGGATCTCCGTCTCCTCATCGTGGACGAGGAGCACGAAGGCGCGTACAAGCAGGAGGAAGTGCCGCGCTACCATGCGCGCGACGTCGCGGTGATCCGCGCGACGATGGAGCGGGCGACCGTCGTTCTCGGATCCGCCACGCCGAGTCTTGAATCCATGGAGAACGCGCGCCGGGGCAAGTACCGCCTCCTTCAACTGAGCGAGCGGATCGAGGGCCGGATGCTGGCGAAGGTCACGGTCGCCGATCTGCGCGAGGAGGGGAAGGAGAGCCGCGCGCCGGTACTCATCTCGGACCTCCTTCGCCGCCGCATGCGGGAGACGCTGGACGCCGGCGGCCAGACGATCCTCTTCCTGAACCGGCGGGGCCACTCCACCTTCGTGCAATGCCGCGACTGCGGGCACGTGTACAAATGCCCGCAGTGCGACGTGACGCTCACCTTCCACCTCGAGCGCCGCTTCCTCCGTTGCCATTACTGCAATCACGTGGAGCGTCAGGTGGAGACCTGTCCGTCCTGCCGCGGCCGGCGGTTCTTCTATCGCGGCGCGGGGACGCAGAAGATCGAGGAGGCGCTTCGGGAGCAGTTTCCCGAGGCGCGCGTGGTGCGTCTCGATGCCGACACCACGCGCCGCCGCGGATCGCAAGCGGATCTCATCGGCGCCTTCGCGCGCGGCGAGGCGGACATTCTGCTCGGCACGCAGATGGTGGCCAAGGGGTTCGACTTCCCGCGCGTGACCCTGGTCGGTGTTCTCTTCGCGGAGGCGCAGCTCAACCTGCCCGACTTCCGCGCCGGCGAGCGGACGTTTCAGCTCCTGACGCAGGTCGCGGGCCGCGCGGGCCGCGGCCCCTCCCCGGGCGAGGTGATCGTCCAGACTTACATCCCCGGCAGCCTCGCCCTCGCGGCGGCGCTCGAACAGGACTACGAGCGGTTCTTCGCGGAAGAGTCGGCGGAAAGGCGCGAACTCTCGTACCCGCCGTTCTCCAGGCTCGTGAACGTGCTCCTCGACGGCGCGAGCGAGAGTCAGGTGGCCGCCGTCGCCCAGGTCGTGCGCGACCGGCTCGACGCGGAGTTGAAGAAAGCCGGCGCGCGCGGTCTCATACTGGGTCCGGCCCCGATGCCGCTCACGCGCCTCAAGGGGCGCTACCGCTGGCACCTCACGCTGAAAGGGGACGGCGGGACGAAGATGCGCTCGGCTCTGAAGTCGCTGCTCGAATGGGCCGAGAGCGAAGGACCGTCGCGGCGGTCCGTCCGCGTCGGGCTCGACGTGGATCCGGTCACGATGCTCTGAGCGCGCGGCGCGTTTGGGGTCCGGCCGGCACCGGAACCGCCCGGCCGGGCCGGTGTTGCATACCTTGACATGCCGGCCGCAGGAGCCTAGATTCCCATCAGTGTTCTGCCATCCGACCCACTGGTTTGAGGTGGGGATCCGGTGGCTCCTTGGGAGCGCCCGGTCCAAGACGGATCGGGTCAATCGGGGGGTTTGGATGATGCGTCCTGCTGCAATCCTCTCCGCTGCCGTGCTGCTGACTCTGAGTTCCATCGGCGCGATTCCGACCGATCCTGCTGCTTGCCGCCGCGGAGGCAAGCTCTACTTCAGTCAGAAGATCTTCGACAAGGCGATCGCGCAGCTCGAGTGCGCCGTCGAGGGTAAACCGGACGATTACGAAGCGTGGCTCTGGTTGGGCCGCTCGTACGGAGAGGTCGGACGGTACCAGGACGCGGCCCGCGCGTTCCTGGAGGCGGAGAAGAAGCCGAAGCAGAAGAGCGAAGTGGCTAACGCGCGCGATCACTACTGGGTCACGCAATACAATCTGGGCGTCAGCGAGATCAAGAAGACGGAGGAGCTCGCCCAGAAGTCTCCGCCCGACACGGTCGCCGTCACGGCCGGCTACCGAGCGGCCCTTCAAGCGTTCGAGAACACGATCGCGCTCGACCCGGTGAAGCGCCGCGGCTACACCTACAGAGGTTACGTTCTGAGCAAGCTCGGCCGCGAAGAGGAGGCGCTCGGAGCGTTCGAAGCAGGCTACTCCATGGTCCCGAATCTCGCCGACAAGGACGACCAGCCCGCGCTCGATCAGTCGCGAACAAACCTGTTCCAGGCCTACAAGGACCGCGGGAACAAGCTGATGGAGGAGGAGTCCGTCGAGGCGCTGGATCAGGCGCTCGACTACTACGGCAAGGCGTTGGCGATAGACTCAACCGATGTCGGGATTCTGTTCCGCGTGGCCACCGTGCACTACCAGGTCGCCCGCACGGATAGCACGCGCAAGGCGGCCGAGCTTCCGATGGCCGCGCTGCTCTACGAGAAGGTCAACGAGATCCTCCGCGCGGGCAATCAGGGCAGGAACGATGAGGACACACTCTATAACCTGACCCTCGTCTACCTCGACATGAACGACTACGCCTCGGCCGAGCGGAAGGCGCACCTGCTCGTGGACGCCAACCCGAAGAATCCGGACAGTCACCGGGTTCTCGGGCGGGTTTACGTGCGCAAGGGCGACACGAAGGCGGCCTTCGGCGAATTGCTTGTCGGAGGCTCCTTGGAAAAGGGCCAGCCCGGCCCGACGGATGAGACGGCCCTCAAGGAAGGGTTCAGCAAGAGGTTCGGCCCGACATCTGACGCCGCGGCGGTTCTCCAGGAGAAGGGCGCTCCGCAGGAAGCGCGCACTCACGAAGAGTCCGGTGCGACGGTGGACACCTGGTACTACTGGGATCGGGGCCAGGCCGTCGCGTTCTCCAACGGTAAGAAGCTGGTCGAGATAGCGTTTGCACCCGCGAAGGGGAGCTGACCGGCGCCGCGCCGCGCGATGATCTCCGTTTTCTCCGATGATGCGGTCTCCCTCGCCGCGCTGCGGGGGCTGCGCGTTGTCGTCGTCGGCTACGGGAATCAGGCGCGCGCCCAGGCGCTGAACCTCAGGGACTCCGGCATCTCGGTGACCGTCGCCCTGCGTCCGCGCAGTCCGTCGCGCGCGCCGGCGCGCCGCGATCGTTTCGCCCCGGTGTCGCTTCGAGATGGGGCGCGGCAGGCCGACATCCTACTGCTCTTGATCCCGGACGAGCGGCACCCCGAGGTGTATGCAGCACTCGAGCCGCTCTTGCGGCCGGGCGCGGCGCTGGGTTTTGCCCACGGTTTCTCGCTCGTCTTCGGCGGGCTGCGTCCCCGTGCGGATCTCGATGTCTTTCTCGTGGCGCCGGTCGGCCCCGGAACGGAACTCCGCCGCGCCTTCGAGAGCGGGAGCGGCATTCCGGCGCTGGTCGCCGTCGCGCAAGACGCCACCGGGGGCGCGACGACTCTCGCGCTCGCCACCGCGAAGGGCATCGGCTGCACGCGGGCCGGAGCCGTCTGGACCACCGTTCGTGATGAAGCGGTCATTGATCTTTTCGGGGAGCAGGCATGCCTCTGCGGGGGCGTGACGGCCCTGGTGTCGGCGTCGTACCGGACGCTCGTGGCGAGGGGTTACCCGGCGGAGCTGGCTTATCTGGAGTGCGTGCAGCAGCTCAAGCTGACGGTGGATCTTCTGAACGAGCGAGGCCCGGAAGGGCTGCGCGAGGCGATTTCAACCACAGCCCTCTTCGGCATGCGTGAGACCGAGCGGGCCCTGGCGCGGAGCGATCTGGCCGGGGTGCTGCGCCGCCGGCTGCAGGATATCGAGAGCGGCGCCTTTGCCCGGCGCTTCCAGGGGGCCGTGCGCCGCGGCGGGCCGGAGCTCAATCTGAGGCATGATGTCTCCGATAAGGAAAGGGAATTGGCATCGAGCGGTCGCGTTGTGCGATCCTTGTTCTTGCGAGGCAAGGCGGGTTTGCCGCGTTCCGGACGATCCCGGAAATCCTCTTGACAGGCTTGTGGAGCGTGGCGTATTCTGTGGCCGAATGAGTGAGGGCGCAGATGGCGCTCTCCAAGGTGTCCGCCGAGATCTTCCATAAGCCTCGCTGACGGTCATCCAAGAAATTGCAAGCGACACCTTTTGGATTGTACATTCTTCACACCACTGACGAGGTCAACCCGTAACAATCCCCAACTGAAGAGAGGTTAAGCGCCGCCGTGCGCCCACTCCACAGTCCAAAGCCCAGGCCGTCGGTACATCGAAGAAGCGGGGGAGGTCTACCGTCAATGACCAAGACCAGCGAGGCCCAGGCCCAAGAGCGCGTCCCGAGAACGGGCGGAGCGCTGCCGGGCGAGCGGGTCGAGAAGCCGGTCGAGAGACCGGCGGCTGAAACCCCGCCGCGTCCTGCGGTCGGCAGCGTGAGTCTCGGCGACCTCAAGAGCAAGGCCGTCACGGAGTTGCTGACACTTTCCGGGACGCTCGGGATCCAGGGGGTGAGCGGCCTCCGCAAGCAGGAGCTCATCTTCAAGATCCTCGAGGCGCAAACGGAGCGCAGCGGCCTCATCTACGCGGACGGCGTGCTCGAGATCCTGCCGGAGGGCTACGGCTTCCTACGCTCACCGGACTACAACTATCTGCCCGGGCCCGACGACATCTACGTCTCCCCGTCGCAGATCAAGCGTTTCGACCTGCGAACCGGGGACACGATCTCCGGACAGGTGCGCCCGCCCAAGGACGGCGAGCGCTACTTCGCGCTGCTGCGGGTCGAGGCGGTCAACTTCGAGAGTCCGGAGGCGGCGAAGGACAAGATCCTCTTCGACAACCTGACGCCGCTCTATCCGCTCGAGAAGATCAATCTCGAGAACTCGACGCGGGACATCTCGACGCGGATCATTGACCTGATGGCCCCGATCGGGAAGGGGCAGCGCGGGCTGATCGTCGCGGCGCCGAAGACCGGCAAGACGATGCTCCTGCAGAAGATCGCGAATTCGATCACCGAGAACCATCCGGAGATCGTCCTCATCGTTCTGCTCATTGACGAGCGCCCCGAGGAAGTGACCGACATGGAGCGCTCGGTGAACGGCGAGGTGATCAGCTCCACCTTCGACGAGCCCGCGGAGCGCCACGTGCAGGTGGCCGACATGGTCATCGAGAAGGCGCGCCGGCTCGTGGAGCACAAGAAGGACGTCGTGATCCTGCTCGACTCGATCACTCGTCTCGCGCGTGCCCACAATGCGGTCGTCCCGCACAGCGGGAAGATCCTCTCGGGCGGCGTGGACGCGAACGCGCTCCAGCGGCCGAAACGGTTCTTCGGAGCCGCGCGGAACGTCGAGGAGGGCGGTAGCCTCACAATCATGGCCACCGCACTCATCGAGACCGGAAGCCGCATGGACGACGTCATCTTCGAGGAGTTCAAGGGCACCGGCAACATGGAGCTGGTACTGGACCGCAAGATCTCGGACCGGCGCGTCTTCCCGTCAATGGACATCAATCGCTCGGGAACGCGCAAGGAAGAGCTGCTGATTCCGCCCGACCAGCTCAACAAGATCTGGATCCTCCGCAAGTTCTTGAGCGATCTGAACCCCATGGAGGCGATGGAGTTCTTGATCGATCGCATGGGCAAGGCGAAGACGAACAAGAAGTTCCTGGATTCCATGAACGGCTAGCACCCGCTGGCCGGCAGCACGGAGCCTTTCCCTGTGCACGGGAAGGGTTCCTGCCGTCGGCGCGGTGTCTCGGAGGAAAGGGCGATGAAGAAGGAAATCCACCCGGAGTACTCGAAGACGACGGTCACGTGCGTCTGCGGAAACGTGATCGAGACGCGCTCGACGGTGAAGGACATCCACGTCGAGATCTGCTCGAACTGCCACCCGTTCTTCACCGGCAAGCAGAAGCTGGTGGACACCGCGGGCCGCGTCGAGCGCTTCCGCCGCAAGTACCGTCGCGGCGAGGAGCAGCCGGCCCCCGCCTCTGGCGAGACGGGCGCTTAGTCAACCGGAGGTCGAACCGTGCCGGCCCGTGACGCCGTAGGCGGGCAGGCGGTGCTCGAAGGCGTCATGATGCGGTCGGCGACGCGCGTCGCGACCGCCGTGAAGCGTCCCGACGGGACCATCGCCGTCACCGCGCGCCCCTACGTCTCCTACACGAAACGCCGCCGCGTCCTGGGGCTTCCCCTGGTGCGCGGCGCTGTCGTGCTCATCGAATCGCTCGCGCTGGGGATGCAGGCACTCAGCTTCTCCGCCGAGGAATCCTTGCACGGCGAGAACGAGGCCCGCTCCGAGCGCAAGAGCGCCGGAGAGCGCTGGGCCGTCGGGGGCGTCATGGCCCTCTCGTTCGTCCTGGGGATCGGGCTCTTCTTCTATGTGCCGCTCGTGCTCACCGAGCTGCTCGGGGTCAAGGGCGGCGTCCTCTTCAACGTCGTGGACGGAGTCTTCCGGATCGCGATCCTCGTGGCGTACCTGTTCGTGCTCACGCGCTTCAAGGACATGAGGCGGGTCTTCCAGTACCACGGGGCGGAGCACAAGTCCATCCATGCATTCGAGGCGGGCGATCCGCTCGAGCCGGCCAGCGCACAGAGGTTCAGCACCTGCCATCCGCGGTGCGGAACGAACTTCCTCTTCCTCGTCATGTTCACGGCGATCATCGTCTTCCTCTTCCTCGGCCGCCCGGAAAGCGTCCCGGAGCGCCTCGCGCGCTTCCTGATGGTGCCGGTCATCGGCGGCCTCTCGTACGAGCTGCTCCGCCTGGCCGGCCGGCGCCCCGACCAGCCGCTGGTGCGCCTCATCGCTCTCCCGGGCATGTGGCTGCAGCGCCTGACGACGAGAGAGCCTGACGACGAGCAAGTCGCCGTGGCGCTTCGCGCGCTGCGCGAAGTCCTCTAGCAACTCCACCCAAGGGCCAAGCCATGCTCGACGACATGCTCCGTTCACTTCCCGCGTACCGCGAGCGTCTGGATGAGCTGACGGGGCGACTTCAGGACCCGAAGGTCCTCGCGAACCCCCGGGAAGCGCGGGACGCCGGGAGGGAGCGGCAACGCCTTGCCGCGGTCGTGGAGGCGCTCGAGGGTTACGAACGCTTGACGCACGCGATCGCGGAGGCGCAGGAGATCGTGCGCGGTTCGGACGACGCGGAGCTGGTGACAATGGCGCGCGCCGAACTCGAGGAGCTGGAGCCCAAGATGGACGAAGCGGTGCGGGAGGCTCGTCGCGCGCTCCTGCCCCGCGACCCGAACGACGACCGGAGCGTCATCGTCGAAATTCGCGGCGGCGAGGGCGGGGAGGAGGCTGCGCTCTTCGCGGCCGACCTGTTCCGCATGTACACGCGTTATGCGCAGGAGAAGGGGTGGAAGGTCGAGATCCTCGACTCGAGCCCCTCCGGCGTCGGCGGGTTCAGGGAGGTGGTCTTCTCGGTCGAGGGTCCGGAAGCGTACGCTCATCTCAAGTTCGAGAGCGGCGTCCACCGCGTGCAGCGCGTGCCGGTCACCGAGGCCGCCGGCCGCATCCACACATCGGCCGCCACCGTCGCGGTCTTGCCCGAGGCTGAAGAGGTGGACGTGGCGATTGACCCGGCGGATCTCAAGGTGGACGTCTTCCGCTCCTCGGGGCCCGGCGGACAGAGCGTCAACACCGCGGACTCCGCGGTGCGCATCAAGCACTTGCCGACCGGCATCGTCGTCCAGTGCCAGGACGAGCGTTCGCAGCTCAAGAACAAGGCGAAGGCGATGAAGGTGCTGCGCGCGAAGTTGCTGGACATCGCCCGGGAGGAGCAGGATGCGAAGATCCGCGATGCGCGGCGCTCGCAAGTGCTCACCGGCGGGCGGAACGTGAAGATCCGCACCTACAATTTCCCTCAGAATCGCGTCACCGATCACCGGATCGGCCTCACGATCCAGCGGCTGCCGGACCTCCTCGAGGGGAACATCGGCGATCTCGTGAATGCGCTGCGCGAGGCGGATGCGCAGCAGAGACTGCGCGCCGCGGTCTGAGCCGCGGCATGACGGCGATGTCCCCAGAGCCGTTCACCCCCGGAGCCGGCCGCATG
>JAGVPR010000214.1 GCA_020052115.1 Candidatus Eiseniibacteriota bacterium | reverse complement strand
GAGAGCACGAAGAACGCCCGGCGCGCGGCGCCTGGCGGGGAATCGGCGGGGACGAGCGACGAATCGAGGATCGCGAGCGCGGCCCAGCTCACTGCGGCGCTCAAGAGCGCGGCGGCGGCTATCGAGCCGAACAGCATCACCGATTTCAGCCGCATCGGGACCCCCAAGGCGTGAGCCGATGTCGCGCAGGGACAAGAGACCATTTTATACCCTTCTCGGCGGCTCGTGTTCGTTGACGGATCGTAGCGGACGTGCGAGGTTTGAGAGGGTGAAATCCCGCTCTCAGCGAGGAGGCCATGGAAAGCTGCCTGTTCTGTCGCATTGCCGCGAAGGAAGTCCCGGCGCGAATCGTTCACGAGGACGACGACTGCCTCGCGTTCGAGGACATCAACCCTCAAGCGCCGATGCACGTTCTCGTCATCCCGCGCCGGCACATGGCGACGCTGAACGAGCTATCGGATCAGGACTCACGCCTCGCAGGCCGCCTGGTTCTCGTGGCCCGGAACCTGGCCGTCGAGCGGGGGTATAAGGAAAGCGGCTTTCGGCTGGTTGCCAACTGCCAGGCCGGCGCCGGACAGTCGGTGTTTCACATCCACGTGCACGTTCTCGGCGGCCGCGCGTTTCAGTGGCCGCCGGGCTGAGATGACCGCAGGCGCCGCGCTTCAGCGCGCACGGGACCATATTCTCCAGTAACTTCGCCCGGCCCCTCGTATTCCGCTTCATCTGAAGGCATGCGTCCGGATCGAGTACTTGCGGCCACTCTGATTCCACGAGGCGAGATCAGCGCTTTTCGTGACGATGAATCTAACGAACTGTGATGGGTGTCTTAATGGCGAAACAGCGAGTGGCATCCCCCGATGACCTCTCCGCGAAAGGGGGTTGGCGCAGATGACAGCCCACGGTACGGTTCCTCAGAGGTCGGAAGTCGGCATCACGGGCGTCGAGAGTTCTTACTCCTTCTTTATAGACGCCTGGATGCGCGCTCGCGCGGAGATCTTTCCGGCCACCGAAGAGAGCGGGTCCGATGAGGACGTCAACATCTACGTCGCCTATCTGCTGAGCGGCCTGGCCGAAGGCCAGTACATCGCCGATCTTCGCCGTTTCACCTCGCCTTACGCCCATGAGGTCGTGACGGAGCTCATGAAGTGCGAGGACGATCTCGCTCGATACAACGTCTGCAAAGCGAACGCGGATTTTCTTCTGCTGGCTCTCGGAATCTTCCGGGGGGCGGCGCGCTCGCTGCCGGTGCATCCCGATAATCCTGCCGCGTCGGATCAATCCCTGGTGCGCAGGGCGAGAGCCTTTTACTTCCATGCCGCCGCGCTCGCGGGCACCCTCTTCGGCCGAAACTCGGCGCAGGCGCGGGTGCTCACGAAGCTCGCGACCCGCTTCCAGCGCTACCTGGCCGTCATGCGCCGGATGCGCGACCAGGCGTTCTTCATCGTCACGTCGTTCTCGGGCGGCGAGATGTTCCACCTGGACCGGAACGTCGGAACAACCGGTGAAGAGGTGCGTCGGATGCGCCGCTGGGACGACTTCCTCGATGCTTACAGAAGCTGGGAGCTTCGTCCCACCGACACGAACTGGACGGATGTCACGGCCGCCGGGCGCGAGCTGGAGAAGGAAGACAGCAACTTCTCGCTGGAGAAGTTCGAAGTCAGCCGCTGCTAGAGAGCAGCCGGCCGAACCGGGCCTTCCCGATCGGCCGGACCGGCCCCCGGGACGCGCACCCGGGACCCGCGGCTGCGGGTCTTGACACGGGTGGCGCCCCGCGGCTACGGTCGCGCGCATGGACATCAGCCTTCGCACGTATATCTTTCTGGATTCGCTGCAGCCCCAGCTCGCCGCACACATCGGATCCACCTCGCGGGGTTTCCTGCCGGTCGCTGGCGAAGCGTCCCTCTACATCGAGATCGCGCCGGGGATCGCCGTCAACCGCGTGATGGACGTGGCGCTCAAGGCCACGCGCGTCATGCCCGCGACGATCGCCGTCGAGCGAGCGTTCGGCGTCATGGAGCTGCATCACAGGGATCAGGGCGAGGTGAGGCAGGCCGGCAGTGTCGTGCTGCGCTCGCTCGGCCTCGATGAGAGCGGTCGCATGAAGCCGCGGATCGTCTCTTCCCAGATCATCCGAGCCATCGAGCCGTACCATGCACAGCTCATCAACCGCATCCGCTACGGCTCCATGATCATCCCCGGCGAGTCGCTCTACATCCTCGAGACGGAACCGGCGGCCTACTGCGTCTTCGGAGCGAACGAAGCCGAGAAAGCCGCGCGCGTCACGCTCGTGGATGTGAATCCGATCGGGGCATTCGGCCGGCTCTATCTGGGCGGACCCGAGGCCGAGATTGACGCCGCGAGCGAAGCCGCGGTTCGCGCGATCGAAAGCGTCACCGGCGTGCCGCCCAAGAGCGGCCCGGCCTGACGGACTCTCGGCCTCACGCCCCGCTTCCGTTCGGTGGAGTGGGCGCCCGCGAAGGGCGCCGCCATGAGGTGAAGGAAACAGGGCCCGCCGGCTAGGGCCCGCCCCCCATCGCTCGCAGGTGCTCGATGGCGTGTTCGGCCTGACGGCGGAGCACCTTGCCCAGCGTCCAGACCTCTTCGGGATCGTTCGTGAGAAAGCGCGTCGGCCGCTCCATCTCCTCTCGTCTCTCGGCGGAGAGAGCCAGGCACCAGGTGAGCGCCCAGTCCGCCAGACGGAGGATCCTCCCTGCCGGATCGGGCGCGTCTTCGCCATTCTCACCCGCGGGCTCGGGCAGCGCGTCGTCGAGGCGCGAGCAGAACCACCAAATGGCATTGCCGATGTGAACAAGCTGCTGGCGCAGCGTCCGCGCGCCTTCCTCCTGCGCCGTGTCCCACTGCTCCACGGGGACGGCACTCGCCTGCATCACGATATCCTCGAGCGCCGTCTGGATCACGACGAAGTGGCGGCGGATCTTGATGTCGTCCACCGGGCCGATATCGCTCTCGAAGATCGTTGAAGCCATACCCGACTCCCAGATCGGGTGACCGGAAAGCTCCTCCACAACGGTCGCTCTGCAGAGAGCGGGTTGATCTATGATCTCGGGTCCGGTGAGCCCTACCGACGCCAGGATGTTCCGCGACTTGACCCACCGGATGTAAGCGGTGCACTCCTTGATCGCGTGCAACAGGATCTCGTCTCGGTTGCGAAAGCGAAACGAAGCGCCCGGAAGCGTCGGAAGATGGGCGACGCCCTCGTCGCCGGGCGATTTCTCCACGTAGATCCGGATCATAAACGGCCGCGGTCTCTTCACGGAAACCTCCTCAAGCCGGCAAGAAGTAGAACGCAATCGCCAGTATCACGTATGCCGCGACGAGCCGGAATCCTTCCATCCCGTTCGTTTCCCAGTCCAACGGAGCTGGGTTGACGATCCCGGCGGCGCTCGGGGCGGGGAGCGTTGATGTCATCATCGCGGCGGTCTTGTTGGGCTCCGCCGGCGACGGAGCGCCGAAGGCAAGCGCAGATCGAGAGGACGGCGGCGAGGAGGTCGAGGGCATTCTCCGCCGAAATGAACCGGCGCAAAAAACCCCCCCTGTCGGCCATTCGTTTCTCGGCTCCTTTCCCACCTGCGCGGCATCCTAACACGTTGGGGGCGGGAGCCGTGCGCCCGGCCTGTCTCGCCGCGGGGTTGACGGGTCCGGACCGGGGTCGCATCGCGGTGCGGCCACCGGGCATCCAGGCCCCGCCTTGTGGCCATGACCTCCGATTTTGTAGACTGCTCGCAAGGACAGAACGGCTCCCCTTGGCCGCGCCGGAAGCGCGGCCTCGCGGGGGAGCGGGAAGGGAAGCACGATGGGTCTGCTCGGGAAGGACCGGGGCGGCACCGACGGTCCGAAGGTGACGGAATTCCAAGTCTTAGAGTCGCTTAGAAGCGTCAAGGATCCGGATCTTCACAAGGACATCGTGACGCTCGGATTCGTGAAGGACCTCAGCATATGCGACGGTGCAGTCAAGTTCACGATCGAGCTGACTACACCGGCTTGTCCGATGAAGGAACGAATCGAGGGCGATGCCCGGCGTGCCGTATCGGCCGTCCCCGGAGTGACCCAGGTGAACGTGAAGTTCACCGCCAACACTAGGTCCAGCAATCCGTTCCAGGATCTGGCGTCCCTGCCGGGGATCGCGAACATCGTCGCCGTGGCGAGCGGCAAGGGCGGGGTGGGCAAGTCCACGGTCGCGACAAACGTCGCCGTGGCCCTCGGGCTCGCTGGAGCGCGCGTCGGGCTCATGGACGCGGACATCTACGGTCCGTCGCAGGCACTCATGACGGGCGTGCCGAAGGATCAACGCCCGGCGCTCCAAGGGAACAAGATGGTTCCGATCGAGCGGCACGGCGTGAAGGTGATGTCCATCGCTTTCCTGCTGCCAGACGAGAGCGCCGCGGTCATCTGGCGCGGGCCGATGGTCGGTTCGGCGGTAAAGCAGTTCCTCACGGATGTCATCTGGGGCGAACTCGACTATCTGGTCATTGATATGCCGCCGGGCACCGGTGATGCCCAGCTCACGCTCGTCCAGACCGTGCCGGTCTCCGGCGCCGTGATCGTGACCACGCCGCAGGAGGTGGCCCTGATAGACGTTCGTCGCGCCATCGGGATGTTCCGCAAGGTGAACGTGCCGGTGCTCGGGATCGTCGAGAACATGTCCTATTTCGTCTGCCCCGGCTGCGGGTCGCGCCACGACATCTTCCTGCGGGACGGCGGGCTGAATGCCGCGCAGGAAATGGAAGCGCCGTTCCTCGGGCAGATACCGATCAACCCGGCCATCCCGCGAGGCGGGGACAGCGGGATTCCTATCGTCGTGAGTCATCCGGATTCGGTCGAGGCGAAGGTGTTCCGCGAGATCGCGGGCTCTCTGGCCCAGAGGATCGCGATCCACGCCACCGAATCAGCCGCCGCGCAGGCAACAAAGGGATAGGAGGCTTCACCGTGCCGATCATGGAGTTCCGCTGCACCGCTTGCGGCCACCGTTTCGAGGAACTCCTCGCGACGGCAGATTCCGACGGCGTGTCCTGCCCATCGTGCGCGGGGCGCAAACTCGACAGGCTCTATTCCGTCTTCGGCGTGCGGGTCTCCGAGCGGACAAGCTCCGCGCCCCGCGATCTCGACTGCGGATCGTGCTGCGGAGGCGGTCGCTGCTCCCGCGATTAGGCTCGTGAGCGCCAAGCCGCCGGTCACCGACCTTCGAGTCGTCGGACCGTTCGCGGAGAACGCGTATTTGCTCGCGTGCGCGCGGACGCGCGAGGCCGTTCTCATTGACCCGGGCGACGAGCCGGAGCGCATCCAGGAGATGATCCGCGCTCACGACGTCCACGTCCTCGCGATCCTCGCCACGCACGGCCACCTCGATCACGTCGGCGCCGCGGCTCCGCTCTGCGCGGCGCTTGGTGTTCCGTTTCGCATGCACGCTGCCGATCGCTTCCTGCTCGACGCGCTGGTCGCTCAGGCTCAGGCCTTCGGTCTCGATCCGCCCGAGCCGCCGCAGATAGACCAACCGCTCGAGGACGGAGACGTGATCGCTGTCGGCGATCTTTCCGTGCGCGTGCTCCACACGCCGGGCCACTCGCCGGGCGGCGTCTCGCTCGTCGCGGGGCGTGTCCTGTTCCCGGGCGATGCGCTCTTCTTCGGCTCGATCGGCCGCACGGACCTCCCGGGCGGCGACCACCAGACTCTCATGGCCTCGATTCGCGGCCGGCTTCTGTCCCTCGGCGACGGGATGCGCGTCCTCCCGGGCCACGGTCCGGAGACCACGTTGGGCTTCGAGCGCGAGCACAATCCTTTTCTGCTCTGAGGCCCGCATCCGCGCCGCATTTCACGCCTTCCGCGATCCAGGATTGTCCTTGTCCGCGGACGACGAATCCCGTAAGCTCATGGTGCGTCGGCCTTAGATGCGGCCGGCGGAGACCGCCGGCTTCTGGTGGTGGAGGAGAGGACGACGTCGAGCCGGCCCCGCTCAGATCATCGCTTCGATCGCCCGTTTCCCGGCCATGGGGGAATCATGGAACCTGTTCGTGAGTTCGTCATCGGCATCAGCGGCGAGTCCGGCGAAGGCGTCGTGCTCGCCGGCGAGATCCTGACCATCGCGGCGGCCAGGATGAACATCCACAGCTCCAGCTTCCGCACCTTCCCCGCCGAGGCGCGCGGGGGCCCGTCCGTGGTGCGGCTGCGTCTCTGCCGTGATCACGTCTACAGCCTCGGCGACGCGTACGACGTGCTGATCGCTTTCAACGAAGAGGCCTATCAGCTCCACGGCCCGGCTCTCGGTCGCCACGGCGTGCTCGTCGTGGACGGCGATCCCGAGAAGCCGATGAGCACGCGCTATCCGGAGCTGGCCGATCGCACCGTCTACCACATCCCGATGGATCGCATCGCGCGCAAGGACGTGGGTGAGCCGAAGACGAAGAACATGGTCGCGCTCGGCGCCACGTCCGCCCTCTTCGGCTTCTCGCGCGAGATTCTGGAGAGGCTGCTCGCCGAGAAGTTCACGAAGCGCGGCGAGAAGATGATGCGCGACAACCTGAATGCCTTCATGGCCGGTTACGACTACGCGGACTCGCAGATCGAGAAGCAGGACCCGTTCGAGGTGGAGGCGCTCGAGGGGGACGGCTTCTTCGTCCTCGCGGGCAACGAGGCGGTCGCGCTCGGAGCACTCTACGCCGGCTGCCGCTTCTTCGCCGGATACCCGATCACGCCGGCCTCCGAGATCATGGAGGTCCTGGCTGCCGAGTTGCCGAAGGTGGGCGGCGCGATGGTCCAGGCCGAGGATGAGATCGCGAGTATGGGTATGGTGCTCGGCGGCGGATTCGCGGGCGTGCGCTCGATGACCGCGACATCAGGCCCCGGTCTCTCCCTCATGGCGGAACTCATCGGTCTCGGCTCGATGGCCGAGATCCCGTGCGTCATCGCGAACGTGCAGCGCGGCGGCCCGAGCACCGGGCTCCCGACGAAGACCGAGCAAGCCGACTTGACTCTGGCGATCGCCGCGAGCCACGGCGACGCCCCGCATGTTGTTCTGGCAGCGACGACGATCCGCGACTGCTTCGAGATCATGGAGGAGGCGTTCGAGATCGCCGAGCGATATCAGATCCCGGTGATCGTTCTCACGGATCAGGCCCTCGGCTTCCGCCGCGCGGACCTGCCGAAGTCGCTCCTCAGGGAGCGGACGGGCCGCGCGCTGCCGCCGGCGCCGCCGGACATCGTGGACAAGGCGCGCTACCTGCGCTACCAGCTCACGCAGGACGGGGTGTCGCCGCGCTCGGTGCCCGGCCAGCCGGGGCTCGCGCACGTCGTCACGGGCCTCGAGCACAACGAAGAAGGCAAGCCGGCGTACGATCCGAAGACGCGCCGCTTGATGATGGAGAAGAGGCAGCGGAAGCTCGAGGGGATCGCCCGGGACTACGGTTCGGTGCTGCGCTACGGCGATCCGGAACCGGAGATCGGCGTGATCGGTTGGGGCTCCACCGGCGGCCCGATCCGCGAGGCCGTGCAGATGGCGTGTGATTCGGGGATCAAGGCCGCGGGGCTCGTGCCCCGGCTTCTCTACCCGAGCCCGAACCATCTGATCCGGCCGTTCATCGAGT
This sequence comes from Candidatus Eiseniibacteriota bacterium, assembly GCA_020052115.1. GTDB lineage: Bacteria > Eisenbacteria > RBG-16-71-46 > JAGVPR01 > JAGVPR01 > JAGVPR01. The sequence continues at coordinate 6,068 of JAGVPR010000214.1, read as the reverse complement.
CGTGCAAGAAGATCGTCGTCATCGAAGGCAACTTGACCGGCCAGTACGCGGCTTTCCTGCGCTCGCAGTTCCCGGGATTCGATCCAAAGCAGGTGAATCTGTACGACGGTCTTCCGGTCCAGCGCGGGGATGTCCTTCGCGCGATCCAGGAGGTGGCAAAGTGAACCCGACCGCTCCCGCCCAGGCCAGCACCGCCGAGCGCAAGCCGTCGGACTACCGGAGCGGCCGCAAGCCGGTTTGGTGTCCGGGGTGCGGCGACTACGGCGTGCTCAATTCGGTCTTCTCGGCGCTCGCCGAAGTGCGGATAGACCCCGACCGACTGGTCGTCGTCTCGGGGATCGGTTGCTCGAGCCGGATGCCGGGCTTCATCAAGGCCTACGGCTTCCACGGCGCGCACGGTCGGGCCGTTCCGGTCGCCGTGGGCGTGAAGGCGGCGAATCCGTCGCTGGATGTGCTCCTCGTCGGAGGGGACGGCGACGCGTTCTCGATCGGCGGCGGCCATCTGCCGCACGTGGCGCGGCGCAACATGGACCTCACCTATGTCGTCATGGACAACGAAATCTACGGCCTCACCAAGGGGCAGACGTCGCCGACCTCGCAGCCCGGGACGGTCACGAAGGCGTCGCCCTACGGTAGCTCGGAGCAGCCGATCCTCCCGGTGATGCTGCTCCTCGCTTACGGCGCGACGTTCGTGGCGCGCGGCTATTCGTCGCGCCCGAAGGAGCTCGCCGTGATGGTGGAGCGCGGGATCCGCCACAAGGGGTTCTCGTTCATCCACGTCCTGAGCCCGTGTCTCACCTTCAACAAGCCGGTCAACTTCGACTACTTCGATTCGAAAGTGCTTCCGTTGCCGGAGGATCACAAGCCCGACGATCTCTTCGGCGCGATGAAGCTGGCGTCGGATCCCGACAAGCTCTACCTCGGCGTGCACTACGAGGTGGACAGGCCGTCGTTCACGGAGCGGCTCTATCCGGGCGGCGTGCGTCCGGATCCCGAACCGGCGATAGATACGGAAGCGCTCATCCGCCGCTATTCGTAAAGATTCGCGGTGCGCGCCGTCCCGACGCCCGGGGTGGCGCGCACCGTCGCGTTCGAAGCCCTTTGGCCGGATTCCCGTTTGACCCCCACGAAGCCTCGTGTATACTGCTGCAGCTATCTCACGAGCGGCCACGGAGATAGGCCGCACATCCGCGACGCCCGCCTCGGGCGAGCGCTCCTCCTCGGGAGGTAAGTGACGATGCGTTCGAGATTCCCGCGCCTGCTCGCGCTCGCGGCCTTCTGGTTGCTCGCGGCGGTCGGCTGCCAAAAGACCCAGGACGCCGTCCCGGTCATCAAGGTCGGCGAGTTCGGTTCGCTCACCGGCTCCACGGCCACGTTCGGCATCTCGACGCAGCGCGGCATTGACATGGCCGTGGAGGATTTGAATGCGGCCGGCGGCATCAGGGGCCGGAAGGTGCAGATGATCGTCGAGGATGACCAGGGCAAGCCGGAGGAAGCGGCGACGGTCGCGCAGAAGCTCATCAATCAGAACGGCGTCGTCGCGATGCTCGGCGAGGTCGCCTCCTCTCGCAGCCTGGCGGCCGCGCCGATCTGCCAGGGCGCCGGGATACCGATGATCACGCCGGCCTCGACGAACCCCAAGGTCACCGAGGTGGGCGATTACATCTTTCGCGTTTGCTTCATTGACCCCGACCAGGGGCGCGTCGTCGCGCAGTTCGCGTTCAACACCGTCGGCGCCCGCACGGCCGCGATCCTCACCGATGTGAAGAACGACTACAGCGTGGGGCTCGCGAGTTTCTTCGAAGAGCGGTTCGTCCAGCTCGGCGGGACGATCGCGACGAAGGAGTCGTACACGGAAGGGGACATAGACTTCAAGGCGCAGCTCACCGCGATCCGGGCGAAGAAGCCCGACGTGCTCTTCATCCCCGGCTACTACACCGAGGTCGGGCTGATCGGGCGGCAGGCGCAGGAACTCGGGCTCACGGCGAAGCTCCTCGGTTGCGACGGATGGGATTCGCCGAAGCTCCTGGAGATCGCGCAGGGTTCGCTCGAGGGGTTCTACTTCACGAACCACTACTCAGTCAGCGATCCGAACCCCGCGGTGCGGCAGTTCGTCGAGCGGTACCGCGAGCTGTACGGCGAGACGCCCGACGCGATGGCGGTCCTCGGCTACGACGCGGCGAACGTCCTGTTCGATGCGATGAAGCGCGCCCCGTCCCTCCAGGGGGCCGCGATCCGCGACGCGATCGCCCAGACGAAGGACTTCCCCGGAGTGACGGGGACGATCACGATCAACGAGCGCCGCGATGCCGAGAAGCCGATGGTCGTGCTCCAGGTGCGCGGCGACAGTCTCGTGGTGGTGGAGAAGATCGCGCCCGCGTAAAGCGGACGCGGGCGCCGGCCGGTGCAAGAGTTCGCGCAGCAGCTTCTGAACGGTCTCTCCTGGGGGAGCATCTACGCCCTCATAGCCCTCGGCTACACGATGGTGTACGGGGTGCTGCGCTTCATCAACTTCGCCCACGGCGACGTGTACATGGTGGGCGCGTTCCTCGCGTACTACATCGCGCACGCCGTCGGCGCCGGATCGCATCCCAGCGTCGCCGCCGCGGCGCTCGTGCTTCTCGGTTCGATGGTCGGATGCGCGATCCTCGGCGTGATCATCGAGCGGGCGGCGTATCGGCCGCTCCGGCGCCAGCCGCGTCTCACCGTGCTCATCACCGCGATCGGTGTTTCGCTCCTCCTGGAGAACGCGGGGCAGCTCGTCTTCGGGGCGGACCCGAAGTTCTTCCCGCAGTTCATCCCCGGGCGGAATCTCTCGGTGGGCGGAGTCGTCGTCACCAGCCACCAGATCGTGATCCTCGGCGTCTCGCTCCTGCTCATGGCCGGCCTGCACACCTTCGTCATGAAGACGAAGACGGGCATGGCGCTGAGGGCCGTCTCGTTCCATCGCGAGGCCGCGAGCCTCATGGGCATCCCGACCGATAGGATCATCTCGATCACCTTCGCGGTCGGCTCGGCGCTCGCCGCCGCGGCGGGCGTGCTCGTCGGCCTCTCGAATCCGAAGATCGATCCTCTGATGGGGCTCCTTCCGGGGCTCAAGGCGTTCGTCGCGGCCGTGCTCGGCGGCATCGGGAACATCCCGGGAGCCATGATCGGCGGGCTGATATTGGGCGTGGCCGAAGTGCTGGTCTCGGGCTACATCTCGAGCACGTTGCGTGACGCGATCGCGTTCGGGATCCTCATCGTGATCCTCCTGACGAGGCCCACGGGGCTTCTCGGCCGGGGGCAGGTGGAGAAGGTCTGAGATGAGCGGTGCGCGCCGGGCGTGGATGGCGGTCGAGAGGTTCGCGACGGCCTCGCTCGTCGGCCGCCTCGCCGCCTTGGCGGTGACGATCGCGGTCCTCGTCGTCCTCGACCGCGCCCTCTCGCGGCTCCTGAACCCGTACGTCTTCCGCATCCTGATGCTCTGCGGCATCAACATCGTCCTCGCCGTGAGCTTGAACCTCATCAATGGATTCACGGGGCAGTTCTCGATCGGGCACGCCGGCTTCATGGCGATCGGGGGTTACGCGGCGGCCGCGATGACGACCTACTGGGGGCCCGCGGCGCTGAAGGCGTTCGCGGCGGTCGGGCTCGCCGGCGGGATCGGCACCTCGATGCTCTTCGTTCTGGCGCTTCTTTTCGGCGGCCTGCTCGCGGCCGCGGCCGGTTTGCTCGTGGGGATCCCCTCGCTTCGCCTTCGCGGCGACTACCTGGCGATCGTGACGCTCGGGTTCGGAGAGATCATCCGCGTCGTGATTCTGAACCTCGACTTCCTCGGCGGCGCGCGCGGCTTCCCGGGGATCCCCCGCTACACGAACTTCTTCTGGGTCGCGTTCTCGGGTGTCGTGGTGGTTCTGGTCGTGCGGAACCTCGTCTCGTCCGCCTACGGGCTCGCCTTCCGCATGGTGCGCGACGACGAGACGGCCGCGGCGGCGATGGGCGTGGACACGACGCGATTCAAGGTGATGGCCTTCGTGATCGGAGCCTTCTTCGCGGGGATCGCCGGGGCCCTCTTCGGTCACTACCTCATCTATCTGCACACGAACTCGTTCACCTTCATGAAGTCGTTCGAGATCGTCATCATGGTGGTGCTCGGCGGGATGGGGAGCATCATCGGGTCGGTCATCGCGGCGATTCTGCTCACGATCCTGCCGGAGCTGCTGCGATCGGTGCAGCAGTACCGCATGGTGTTCTACTCGGCGCTCCTCATCGTGCTCATGCTGACGAGGCCGCAAGGCCTCTTCGGCTCCGGAACGCCCTTCGGGCTCGGCCGGCTGTGGTCGAAGCGCCGGGAGGTGCGGCGTGCCGCCTGAGAACGGGGTCTTGCTCGATCTCAACGACTGCTCGATCCAGTTCGGCGGGTTGAAGGCGGTTGACGGTTTCGACCTCCGGATGTCGAAGGGTGAGCTGGTCGGGCTGATCGGGCCGAACGGCGCCGGAAAGACGACGGTCTTCAACCTCATCACCGGCGTGTACCAGCCGACGCGCGGCGAGATGCTGCTCAAGGGCCGGCGCCTGAACGGGCTCAAGACGCATCGGATCACCGCGCTCGGCATCGCGCGGACGTTCCAGAACATCCGGCTCTTCTCGAGCCTCTCGGTGCGCGACAACGTGCGGAGCGCGTTGCACATCCACTGCTCGCTCGGGATCTGGGACGTGGTCTGGCGAGGGAAGCGCTTCGCCGAGCGCGAGGGCTGGGTGCAGGGGCGCGCCGGCGAGCTGCTCGAGATCTTCGGCCTGGCCGGGGTCGCGAACGAGCCGGCGACGAGCCTTCCGTACGGGATGCAGCGGCGGCTCGAGATCGCGCGCGCGCTGGGGACGGAGCCGTCGCTCCTTCTCTTGGACGAGCCGGCCGCCGGGATGAATCCTCACGAGAAGCGCGAGCTTATGCAACTCATCGAGTGGGTGAGGGAGAGGTTCGGGCTCACGATCCTGCTCATCGAGCACGACATGAGCGTGGTCATGGGGATCTGCCGGCGGATCCTCGTGCTCGATTACGGCGTCACGATCGCCGAAGGGTCGCCGGAGGAGATTCGCCGCCATCCGAAGGTGATCGAGGCGTATCTCGGGGAGGCGGCGTCGTGAGCAACGGGCGGGCGAAAGGCCGGGGCGCCGCGGGGCGCCCGTGCGAGGCGCGATGCCGAAGCTAGTCCTCGAGGACGTTCACGTCCACTACGGGGGCATCAAGGCGCTGAAGGGCATCTCGCTCGAAATCGACGCCGGCGAGATCGTCACGCTGATCGGCGCGAACGGCGCCGGGAAGACCACGACGCTTCGGACGATCTCCGGGCTACTGCGGCCCGCGGCCGGACGAATCACCTTCGACGGCGCCGACCTCACGCGTCTCAAGCCGCACGAAATCGTGGCGCAAGGCATCTCGCACGCGCCCGAAGGCCGCATCGTCTTCGCCAACCTGACCGTGCGCGAGAATCTGGAGCTGGGGGCCTACCGGCGCCGAGACCGCGACGGCATCCGGCGCGACCTGGAACGCGTCTTCACGCTGTTTCCACGGCTCAAGGAGCGCTACTCGCAGAACGCGGGGACGCTCTCCGGCGGCGAGCAGCAGATGCTCGCCGTGGGCCGCGCTCTCATGTCGAGCCCGCGCCTCCTGTTGCTCGACGAGCCCTCGCTCGGCCTCGCCCCGATCCTCGTGCGGGACATTTTCCAGACGATCCGCGAGATCAACGCGCAGGGAATGACGGTGCTCCTCGTCGAGCAGAACGCGCACATGGCGCTCCAGATCGCCGCGCGCGGGTACGTGCTCGAGACAGGGCAGGTCATCCACAGCGGCGCCGCGAAGGAACTGGCAAGCGACGAGCGGGTGAAGAAGGCCTACTTGGGAGAATAGAGAGATGCGAACAGTGATGGTCTCCTGTGCGGCGGTCGTCGTGTTGGCCTTGGCGTGCGCTCCGGCGGCGGTGCGAGCCGAGGTCGTGGACAGCACCCCCGCGGGATTTCTCGCGAGGAGCGCGGGCGCCGTCGGCGCTTCTCCGGACAGCGTCCACCGGGCGCTCGCCGGCCGCCTT
>JAGVPR010000274.1 GCA_020052115.1 Candidatus Eiseniibacteriota bacterium | reverse complement strand
CGAGCCACTGGGCGCCCGGAACGAGCGGCACGTTGAGGAACCCCCCGACGGCCGACAGCACCGCCAGCGCCATGAGCGGAATCGTCATCACGTGCGGGGATTCGTGCAGATGCGCCTTCGCGTGCGGCTCCAGGCGCTCCTCTCCCCCTCCGAACGCGAGGAAGTAGAGCCGGAAGATGTAGAACGCCGTCAGCATCGCCGTCGTGATCCCAAGGAACCACAAGAAGCGGTGCCCCGAGGCGTACACGGCTCCAAGGATCGCGTCCTTGCTGAAGAAGCCCGCCAGCGGCGCGACACCCGCGATCGCGAGCGAGGCGACGAAGAAGGTCGCGTGGGTCCGCGGCAGGCGCCGCGCGAGGCCGCCCATCCGCCTGAGATCCTGCTCTCCGGAGAGCGCGTGGATGACGCTCCCCGCGCCGAGGAAGAGCAACGCCTTGAAGAACGCGTGCGTCATCAGGTGGAAGATGGAAGAAGAGAATGCTCCGACGCCGGCACCGAGGAACATGTAGCCGATCTGGCTGATCGTCGAGTACGCGAGGACCCGCTTGATGTCGGTCTGCACGAGAGCGATCGTCGCCGCGAAGAACGCGGTGACCCCGCCGATGATCGCCACGGCCTCGAGAGCGGCCGGGGCCAGCACGAACAGCTCGCTCGAGCGCGCCACCAGATAGACGCCCGCCGTCACCATCGTCGCCGCGTGGATCAGGGCGCTCACCGGCGTGGGCCCCTCCATCGCGTCGGGAAGCCAGACATACAGCGGGATCTGCGCCGACTTCCCCGTGGCCCCCGCGAAGAGCAGCAGGCAGATCAACGTCGCCATCGGCCCCGTGAGGGCTTCCGAGGCGTGAGCATTGATCGTGTCGAAGTCGAATGTGCCCATCTGGCGGAAGATCAGGAAGAGCCCGATCAGGAACGCGAAGTCGCCGACGCGGTTCACCAGGAAGGCCTTCTTCCCCGCGTCTGTCGCCGACTGCTTCTCGAACCAGAAGCCGATCAGCAGGTAGGAGCAGAGTCCGACGCCCTCCCACCCGACGAACATCAAGAGGAAGTTGTCCGCGAGGACGAGCAGCAGCATCGCGAAGGTGAAGAGGTTCAGGTAGGCGAAGTAGCGGCCGTAACCCCTGTCCCCGCGCATGTATCCCACCGAGTACAGGTGGATCAGGAAGCCGACGCCGCTGACGACAAGCGTCATGACGGCCGAGAGCGGATCGAATCGCAGGCCAAACGGCGCCGCCAGATCCCCAGCGGCGATCCAGGTGAAGTAGCGGGCATGGATCAAGCGGCTGGCCTCGGGCAGCGATACCAGGTCCGCCATCGCGACCACGGCCAGCAGGAACGAAAGGCCGACGGAGCCGCACCCCACGACGCTGACCGCCTGCGTCCGGGCGCGCCGGAGCAGAAGGCCGTTCACCGCGGCGCCCAGAAGCGGCAGCGCCGGGATCAGCCAGAGCCAGGTCTCCATCGCTTCTCGCGTCCTCCTACCAACGCATCAGGTTGATTTCGTCCACGTTCACGGTGCCGCGGTTCCGGTAGATGGCGATGATGATCGCCAGCCCCACAGCCACCTCGGCCGCCGCGACCGCCAGCACGAAGAACACGAACACGAGCCCGCCGACATCCGCCCGATGCCTCGCGAACGCGACGAACGCGAGGTTGGCCGCGTTCAGCATCAGCTCGATGGACATGAAGACGACCAGCGCGTTCCGTCGCACGAGGACGCCCGTGACCCCGATGGCGAACAGCACCGCCGAGAGACCGAGATAGTGGCCCAAGGTCACCATGCCGCTCCCCTTTCGGACAACGCGCGCACCGCCTAGATCCTCCTCTTTGCGAGGATGAGCGCCCCGACCATCGCCGCGAGCAGGAGCACCGACGCCGCCTCGAAGGGATAGACGTAATCGGTGAACACCGACCGCCCGATCGCGAGCGCCGTGCCGTAGCCCGGAGGCAGAGGCTCGGGCGGCCGTGCGCCCATGACCCCCACCGCCGAGAGCGAGGCGGAGATCTGGAAGAGGAACGCGGCCACCGCGGCGATCCCGAGGATCTTGCGCCCCACGCCGGTCAGCTTGAACGGCTCGCGTCGTCCCAGGTCGAGCAACATGATGACGAACACGAAGAGGACCATCACCGCCCCCGCGTACACGATCACCTGGACCACAGCGACGAAGGACGACCCCAGGGACAGGAACGCGAGAGCCAGCGAGAAGATCGTCACGACGAGCGAGAGCGCGCTCATCACCGGATTGCGCTGCAGGATGACGGAAAGCGCGCTCCCCACCGCGAGAACCGAGAGCAGCACGAAACCGATCTGGTTCACCCTTCGCCTCCCGAGAGCGCCACGATGAGCGCCGTGACGAGAAGGTTGAGGAGCGCGACCGGCAGAAGGAACTTCCACCCGAACCGCATGAGCTGGTCGTACCGGTAACGCGGGAGCGTCCCGCGGACCCAGATGAACAGGAAGAGCATCGCCGCCGTCTTGAGCGCGAACCAGATCGGCCCGGGCAGGAACGGCCCGTTCCACCCGCCGAGGAAGAGCGTCACGGCCATGGCGGAGACGGTGACGAGATTGGCGTACTCGGCCACGAAGAACATCGCGAACTTCATGCTCGAGTACTCCGTGTGGAAGCCGGCGACCAGCTCCGTCTCGGCCTCGGGGAGATCGAACGGGATGCGCGCGATCTCGGCGGATGAGGCCATGAGGAAGAGCAGGAAGCCCACCGGCTGCAGCGCGACGAACGGGATCGGATGCTGGGCGGCGACGATCTCGCGAAGGCTGAACGTGCCCGCGAGGAGCACGACGCCGAGCACCGAGAGCCCGAGCGAGACTTCGTACGAGATGAGCTGCGCCGAGGAGCGAAGCCCGCCCATCAGGGAGTACTTGTTGTTCGACGACCAGCCTGCGAGCGCGATGCCGAAGACCCCCATGGAGCTCATCGCGAAGACGTAGAGAAGCCCCACGTTGATGTCGGCGATGCCGATCGGCATCTCCCGCCCCAGCACGCGAATGGTGCCGCCGAAGGGGATGACCGCGATGGACAGAATTGCCGGGACGAGCGCGATCGCCGGCGCGAGGCGGAAAAGCGCGCGGTGCGCGTTCGGCGGGGTCAGATCCTCCTTCGAGACCAGCTTCACGAAGTCCGCGATCGGCTGAAGGAGCCCGTACGGCCCGACCCGCTTCGGTCCGACCCGGATCTGGATGTGGCCGAGGAGTTTCCTCTCGACCCAGACGAGGTAGGCCACGCACCCCAGGAACATCCCGAGGATCACGGCGATCCGAACGATGTCAACGACAACGGTCTGGCTCAAGCGCCCCTCTTACGAAAAGCCGCCGGCAGCCAGGCAGCGCCGCTCGCGGATGTGGTACTCGAACTCGTCCCGGAACCTCTGGATGTAGCTCCGGACCGGCATGGCCGCCGCATCGCCCAGGGGACAGAGGCAGCGGCCGAAGATGTTCACGCACATCGAGAGCAGCAGCTCCAGGTCGCCGCTCTGTCCTTCGCCCCGTTCGATGCGCCAGAGTACGCGCTCCATCCACGGCGTCCCCTCGCGGCAGGGCGTGCACTGGCCGCACGACTCGTGGGCGTAGAAGCGCGCCACGACCGCCCCGGCTTTGACCATGCAGGTCCGCTCGTCCATGACGATGACGCCGCCCGAGCCGAGCATCGAACCCTTCGCCGCCACGGACTCGAAATCGAGCGCCACGTCAATGTCATCGGCGGTGAGCACGGGGACGGAGGAACCGCCGGGGATCACCGCCTTCAGTCGCCGGCCGCCTGCGACGCCGCCGCATTGTTCATCGAGCAGCGCGCGGAGCGGGGTTCCCATGCGCACCTCGTAGACGCCCGGGCGCGAAACGTGGCCCGAGACGCTGAAGAGCTTCGTGCCGCCGTTGTTCGGCGGTCCCAGCGAGGCGAACCACTCGGGCCCGCGCTCGATAATGTGCGGAACGCAGGCCAGCGTCTCGACGTTGTTCACCACTGTGGGACAGCCGTACAGGCCGACGACCGCCGGGAACGGCGGCTTGAGCCGTGGATGGCCCCGCTTGCCCTCGAGCGATTCGATGAGCGCGGTCTCCTCCCCGCATATGTAAGCGCCGGCGCCGCGGTGCACGTGGATCTCGATGTCCACGCCGCTTCCGAGAACGTCTCGCCCCAGAAAGCCGGCGGCACGCGCCTCGCGAAGCGCCCCCTCGAGCACGCGAGCGCCGTGGACGAATTCGCCGCGGATGTAGATGTAGGCGCGGCGGCAGCCGATCGCGTACGCGGCGAGCGCCGTGCCCTCGACGACCATGTGCGGGTCTTTCTCGATGAGGAGACGGTCCTTGAAAGTCCCCGGCTCGCTCTCATCCGCGTTCACGCAGAGGTAGATCTGCTTGCCGGTGCCCTTCGGGATGAACGACCACTTCTTCCCCGTGGGAAAGCCGGCTCCGCCGCGCCCGCGAAGCCCCGAGCGGGTCACCCTCTCGGCGACATCCTCCGGCGACATCTCCTTGAGCGCCCGTGACAGCGCGGTGTAGCCCCCCGAGTCACGGTACGCCTTCAGCGTCTCCGAGCCGGGCCGCCCGATATTCCGTGTCAGAACGCGTTCTTCCATCGGCTCACGTCAACGAGTCGAGAAGCTTGTCCAGCTTCGCGACATCGAGGTTCTCGTGGTAGTCGCCGTTGACCTGCACCACCGGTCCGGTGCCGCAGGAACCCAGGCACTCCACCGTCATCAGCGTGAAACAGCCGTCCGGCGTGGTCTGCCCGTCGTGTATTCCGAGCCTCTTCTCGATGTGCCGCAGTACGCCTTCACCGCCGACGAGCGAGCAGGAGAGATTGCGACAAACCTGTAAGAGGTACTTCCCGCAGGGCCGCGTGCGGAGCATCGTGTAAAACGTCGCGACCTCGTAGATCCGAACGGGCGGCAAATCGAGCACCTCCCCCGCCTCGCGCATCGTCTCCGGCGAGAGCCAGCCGCGCTCTTCCTGCAGAAGCAAGAGGAGCGGGATCATCGCCGAACGCCGGTCGGGATAGCGCTCGAAGAGTTCGTTGATCCGGGCCCGCGTCGCGTCGGAGATCACGCGCCCTCCGCGGGCGGCTCTGCCTTCGGCTCACCCATGAGCGGGAAGTCCCCCGGCCCGCCGGGGTCTTCCTTCCCGGCGCGGATCTTCTCCTCGGTCCGGAGCCAATCGCCGTAGATCTCGAGGTCCCACGTCGGCGGCGGGGCCACGTAGTCGTCCTCCGGGCGCCCTCGCACCGGGTACTCCTTGCGCAGCGGGAACGAGCGGTACTCCTCCGGCATGAGGATCCGTCGCAAGTCGGGATGCCCGTCGAAGCGGATCCCGAACATGTCGTAGACCTCTCGCTCGAGCCAACGCGCGCCCGGCCAGATGCCCGTGCACGTCGGAACGCTCGGCCAGTCCCCCGAAAGCGGCACGCGGACGCGCAACCGGTCCCGCCTCGAGAGCGAGAGCAGTTGGTACACAATGCGGAAGCGCTCCGGCTCCGAGGGGAAGTCAACGGCGGTGAGATCGGCGAGCAGCGCGTAGTCGAGCGCCGGGTCGTCGCGCAACGCGGCAAGCGCGGCGAGCACGTCCTCGCGGCGCACGACGAGGGTGGTCTCGCCGGCATGCGTCTCGACGGCCCGGACCGCCTCGGGAAACCGCTCCCGAAGCCGCTGGGCGGCCGGATGATCGTCGCCTCGTCCCGTGGGGTCGCTCACCCTCTTCCCCCGCGCCGCACACGCCTCAATCCCACTCGAACGCACCCCGGCGCCACAGATAAACGTATCCGACGAGGAGGATCGCCAGGAAGACCGCGGCCTCCACCAATCCCACCATTCGGAGCTGGCGGAATGCGACGGCCCACGGATACAAGAAGACGACCTCGACATCGAAGATGATGAACATCATCGCGACGACGTAGTAATGCACCGAAAACCGACCGCGCGCATCGCCCACCGGATCAATGCCGCATTCGTACGGCAGCATCTTCTCTCGCGTCGGATGTGCGCGGGTGATGAGATGCGGCGCGGCGAGTGCGATTCCCGCAAATGCGACCGCCATGAGGAAGAGTATTCCGATGGGCAGGAAGTCGGAGAGCATGCGCGTATCCGCAACCCCTTGATCCGGACAGAGTTCAGCGTCTTGTGACGGATTTCACAGACCCGGCTAGGATAGATTCCGCTCCTCGGATCTGTCAAGAGCGAAAGCCGCGCGCGGCCTGCTCGCCGGCCCCTCTGTTCATGCGTCTTTCACGCGGATCTCGACGGCGCCGATCCGCTCGATCGTGCCCCGCGCGACGTCGCCCGAGGCGAGCGGCCCGACGCCCGAAGGCGTACCCGTCATGAGGAGATCGCCGCGCTCGAGCGTCATGTAGCGGGATGCGTAGGCGATGAGCCATGCGACGCCGTGGATCATCTGGGACGTCCGCGCGGATTGACGCACGACGCCATTGACGCGGAGTTCGATGGCTAGATCGGCGGGATCGCCGACCTCTTGGGCCGGCACGGCGATCGAGACCGGCGCGGCGCCGTCGAATCCTTTCGCCACGGCCCACGGCTCGCCGCGCTCCTTCGCGCGCTTCTGAAGATCCCGGCAGGTGAGATCCAGTCCCACCGCATAGCCGAGGACGTGCTCGAACGCCCGCGCTTCCGGGACCCCGCGCGCTTCCCGGCCGATGACCAGCACCAGCTCGATCTCGTGGTGCACATCCTGCGAGAACGCGGGCAGCGCGAGCACGGATCCGGAGGCTAGGAGCGATGTCGGCGGCTTGAGGAAGAGCACCGGATCCTCGTCCGGCGCGTAACCCATCTCCTTCAAGTGCTCGCGGTAGTTCTTGCCGACGCAGACGATCTTCCCGACCTCGATGCGGCCGAGCCCGCGGACCTCCACGCCATGTCGCGCACCGCCTTGCGATTCCACCAGCACCTCCCCTGCCGCGGGCCGCGCCTACCGCGCCCCGCCGGACCATTCGTAGTACGTGAACGTCAGGTCCCCGCTGCGGGGCCTCACCGCCGGCCCGCCAGCTTCAAGAACTCCTCCTCGGTGAGGACCCGCACGCCGAGCCGCTTCGCGCTTTCGAGCTTGCTCCCCGCGCCGGGGCCCGCGACGACGAGATCGGTCTTCTTGCTCACGCTTCTCGAGGCGCGCCCCCCGAGCGATTCGATCAGCGTCTCTGCCTCCTCGCGCGTCATCTTTTCGAGCGTTCCGGTCAGGACGACCGTCTTGCCCGCGAGCGCGCCGGCGGCCTGAGGCGTGCGCTTCTCCGCGGCGACACGCACCCCGCCCTTTTCGAGCTCTCGGATGAGCCGGCGGTTCTCGGGGGCCGCGAAGAACTGCGTCACCGACTCCGCGACCTCCTCTCCGATCCCTCCGACAGCGAGGAGATCCTCGCGCGCGGCTGAGGCGACGCCCTCGAGGCTGCCGAAGGTGCGGGCGAGAAGCCGCGCCATGTGCTCGCCGACGTGGCGGATCCCGAGGGCCAGAAGAAGCCTCGGTACCGTCGTTTCGCGGCTCTTGGCGATGGAGTCGAGGAGGTTCTGAGCCGATTTCTCGGCGAAGAGATCGAGCGTGAGGAGCTGCTCCTTCTCGAGCCGGTAGAGGTCGCTCACGTGACGGACCAGGCCGTCCTCGACGAGCTTCGTCACCGTCTTCTTCCCGAGCCCCTCGATGTCCATCGCTCCCTTCGAAGCGAAATGGAAGATGTGTTCGACGATCTGCGCGGGGCAGTCCACGTTGACGCAGCGATGGTCCACCTCGTCGGACTCGCGCACGACGGGGGAGCCGCACGCGGGGCACGCGGACGGCATGTGCCACGGCTTCTCATCCCCCGCCCGCTTCGACTCGATCACCTTGACGATCTCGGGGATCACGTCTCCGGCGCGCTGCACGAGGACCGTGTCCCCAACGCGCACGCCCTTGCGATCCACCTCGTCTTGATTGTGGAGCGTCGCATGAGTCACCGTGACGCCGCCCACGGAGACCGGATCCAGCGCAGCCACCGGTGTGAGCTTCCCCGTCCGGCCGACGTACACCTCGATCGAGCGAACCACGCTCGTGGCTTGCCGCGCGGCGAACTTGTAGGCCACGGCCCAGCGCGGCGTCCGCGTGCGCTGGCCGAGCGCCGCCTGATGCTCGAAGAGGTCCACCTTGATGACCGCGCCGTCTATCTCGTACGGGATTTCGTCGCGCTTCTCGCGCAGGGCGGCGTAGGCGGCGAGGGCTTCCTGGATGCCGCGCGAGCGGCGCGTGAGCGGATTCGTCCGGAGGCCCCAGCTCGGGAATGTGTGCAACACCTCCGACTGGGCGCGGAACGTGTGCCCTTCGACGAGGCCGGCGCCGTAGAAGAAGATCTCGAGCGGCCGCGAGGCGGTCATCTTCGGATCGAGCTGGCGCAGCGACCCCGCGGCGGCGTTTCTGGGATTCGCGAAGGGCGGAGCATTCTGCGCCAGGCGTGCGCGATTCCACGCCTCGAACGCCGCGATCCGGATGAACACCTCGCCGCGGGCCTCGAGGCGGCGAGGCGGCTTCTCGCCCACGAGCCGCAGCGGGACGGTTCGGATCGTGCGCAGATTCGCCGTCACGTCCTCGCCCGTCTCGCCGTCGCCGCGCGTCGAACCGACGGCAAGGAGGCCGTCCTCGTACACGAGCTCCACGGCGAGTCCGTCAATCTTCGGCTCGACGACGTAATCGAGCGGCCCTTCGATCCCCAGCTCCCGTCGCCCGCGCTCGTCGAAGCGAACGATCTTCTCCTCTTCGAACGCGTCTTCGAGCGACATCATGGGAAGCGTATGCCGCACGCTGCCGAATTCGGAGGCAGGGGCGGCGCCGACGCGCTGCGTCGGGGAGTCGGGCGTGACGAGGGCGGGATGCCGGTCCTCGATCTCCTTGAGCACCGTTATCAAGGCGTCGTACTCCGAGTCGGAGACCTCGGGATCATCGAGGATGTAATAGCGGTGGTTGTGATGCCGGATGAGACGGCGCAGCTCTTCGACCCGCTTCGCGGCCCTGCGGCGATCCATCGCGCTCCCCCGCGGTGCTCCCGGCGCCTCATCGCGCCGGATCCATTCCGCGGCCACGATATCACACGCGGCCCGGCCGGCGTGCAGCGG